>DASXQC010000021.1:0-17443 GCA_036493235.1 Reyranella sp. | reverse complement strand
GTTGGTCGTCGCAACCCGACCCTAACCCGGAAATCGCCGGTGACCGCCGCAAGCCCGCTCCCTCGCTACAGCGCACCCGATGGGCGCGCTCGCTCGCGGCCTTGCTCCGACCAGCTACACCACCACCGGGGGCACGACCTCACGTCGCGGACGATGACGTCCATGCGAAGCTTCTTCTGAGCGCTCTCCCAGAGCTTGGGTCGATCTCCTTCTTCCACTTCTGACGCAGGTCCAAGACCTGCTCAGGAGAAAGTCGACGCTTCCTCCCGCGAACCGCGGCCCAAGCGTCCTTCAGGAGGGAGTAGATGAGGCTGCCACTGAATAGCTCCAACATCTTGGGAAATCCTACCACGCTTCGCTTTGCAAGCTGTTCTGCGTGTGATCCTGCAATTCCACGCCCCTCCGCTCACGTTCTTGGCGGAGCCGTGAATTGCGGCTCCAGCTCGGCGTTCTGCTGAACGCTACTTGATCTTCCCTCTCCAGATAGAAGGCGGAGGCAATCCGAAAGGTGTCCAAGGTGATGCGGGGATATACGTTCGAGGCACTCTGTGACATAGCCGCCTCCCTGAAGATCGGCTCTATAATTCCGTAGATTTCCTTCTTGAGCTTGATCGCCTCGTTGTGCCGATTCGAGGCGATGGCGTTCTTCGCTTGCCCGCGTAGCTGCATGACCACGACCAACACTCCGACCGTCGCTGTAGCCGCGGTAATGAGACCGCTGATAATGGCTCCCTGCACCTGTGGTAATGCCTCGGTGTAGAGATTGATCGCCCATTCCAACATGGTAGGCCCCGCTCCGTTCAGGAGAACATAGCACTCAGGGGATTGGGTCTCAGGAACTGGGTAAACCCCTCCGTAAGGACGACGGGAACGACCGGCAGTTTCGCGCGCAGGGAAGGCCTCTTCCAATTGATCAACGATAGTTTCTTCCCGTAGCCGCGGCCGAACGAGTTCAGCCAGCTGGTATGACGGGATCGTCGGGCGAGTGTGGTCCTGGGACGAGGCCGGCAGGTACTACCGAAGTCTCGCCTTTCCGCCCGATCAGCAATACGACTCGGGTTCGAGGCACGGGAGGTGCCGCTGTCGTCAACCCGGTGGAGGAACTGACCTACTAAGGGACTTGGCAGCGTGTTCGTGACGATCAGCGCATCGCCCGGCTGAAGCTCCCGCGTTTCCCTTGGGGTGCCCCGTTCAGTCACGCGTCGATTTCCTGGGGCGATCATAAGTACGACGGGTATGGCCTTGTCGAGGATTGGCAAACTTGCGTTCATCGGCCGGCTGACATTACATGCCCGCGTAAAATGAGTGAGTCACACGCATGATGCGTCGGTTGATGATTGCACTCGGAGCGATGGCGGCTGCGCATCCGGTGGCGATCTACGCTCAGTCCGGCAAGGTTTGGCGTATCGGCATGCTGGAGACGGTTTCGCCCGACAAGAATGCCGCAAACATGGAAGCCCTGCGACAAAGCCTGCGTGAGCGCGGGTACGTCGAGGGCACAAATCTGGTGATTGAATACCGTACCGCAGAGGGACATGCCGAACGATTCCCGGAACTGGCGAGCCAACTGGTCGCGAGCGGATGCGACCTCATCGTCACGCGCGGAACGCCAGCGGCGCGTGCAGCAAAGGACGCAACCAAGACGATCCCCATCGTGATGGCCGCGATCGGCGAGCCGTTGGGCGTGGGCGTAGTGGCGAGCCTGGCGCACCCTGGCGGGAACGTGACCGGCCTCAGCGCCTACGTCACCGAACTTGCGGGCAAACGGGTCGAGCTGCTGCAGCGCACCTTCCCTTCTTTGCGCCGGATTGCCTTCATGCAGGACATGGGCAACCCCGTCGCTCCGCCACAGTGGGAAGCCACGCGCAAGGCCGCTGATGAGATGGGGCTGGCGTCGGAGCTCATCGACGTGCGCAACGAAGAGCAGATCCGACAAGGCTTCGGATCGCTCGCCGACAAGCACATCGATGGCGTTTCAGTCGGCATTGATGTCCTCACCCAGGCCCATGTGGCGACCATCGTCCAACTCGCCGCCGCGTACCGTGTAATCACGGCCTACCCCTCGCGAGAGTTCGCCGACGCCGGAGGGCTCCTGAGCTACGGGCCGAGCTATCCAGATCTCTATCGGCGAGCGGGCGGTATGATCGACAAAATCCTCAAAGGCGCCAAGTTCGGCGATATTCCCGTGGAGCAGCCGATCAAGCTCGAGTTGGTGGTCAACCTCAGGACGGCAAAAGTGCTGGGCGTCGTCGTGCCGTCTCAGATCCTCACTGCCGCCAATGAAGTCCTCGAATAAGGCTTACGAGGGCTTCGAAGTCTGGACGGCGCGCGCTTCTTCTATCGGTTCCCAGAGAACCTTACGGAGCCATCCGATCGGGGCGACCCAAAGCGGCACCCGCCCGGTGACCGCGGAGCGGCTCGCCGCAAGGCTCGACCACTAACAACGATGCCTTCGATGCCGGGTGGATGGTCTGAGCGTCGCGCCTGCTGGCGTAAAGACCATAGCTCGCAAGCACAGGAAGGGATCGGATAGCTTCCGAGCCTGACGCTTAGATGGCTGCTCGGGCGCTGTGGTACGTTTAGCGCGCACTTATACGCCAAAGGGGAGAGCCGATATGGATGAGACTCAAACCGGCTGGTATCGCTGGACTGCGCGCAATGCGGACCACCTCCCGGCCCTGCTTTTTGGGATTGCACTCGGCGGGCTCCTCGCTGTTTTCTTCAACGCCGTGAATCCGCAGGGGCGGACGCTGCCGGCCTACCTCGGTGTCCTTCCGGGCCTTATCGGTTGGGCGCTTGGTGTCGCCAGCGCGAGACGGGCAGACACCATTGCCGACCGCCGGAAGGTGCGGCGCAAGATGCACCTCAACATCATGCTGCTCAGGAACATCCTCGAACCATGGAAGCGTGCGATCGATCTCGGCGCTGAATGGGATCGGCTGATGGAAGTTGATCACCGCTTTGGAAAGGAGGCGACTGAGCTTTCTAAGGCAAACGATGGACTTATCCGCCTCGCACCCACTCTCAAGGCGCACCTCATCAAGCCGAACTTCGAGGACATCATCGATTCCACGGACGACGCCAAGCACGCCTATGTGGTCAACGAAGCCTTCCGGACCGCGACCATTGCCACGGAAGGGTCCGATATTCCGTTTCACAGCGCCGCGCTGCAGCCCCCGTGGTTCCAACGTTTCAGAGACTGGGCGTGCGACCCGGCCACCAAGAAGGCTCTCGCCGACCTCGAAGCTGCAGAAACGCATTTCCGGCAGCTCACCCAATAGTCAAACGCGATGCTGGTTTGGGTAATTGACCGCCATACCAGACACGCGGAGCGGGTACGTGACGAGGAGTCCGGGCTCCAGCTCGCACTCGGGCAATCAAGGGGGACATCACCTCGTGTCGATGGCCCAAGAATGGGTCGCTAGATCACGGGCGCTGCTCAAGCGCCGTTTGGATGTGCCGCTGTTTGAGCCGTACCGCTTCCCCAGCTAGGACAACCGTTCGAAGACAAGGGCTACGAGGAGTTGACCGACTACGACGGGCTCGAGCTGCTGGGCTGGTACCCGATTTAGTAAGAGACTGGCTGCCATGCGCAAGCTGATCGAGGGGAGGGCGGCCACCTGCGAGCTTCGGGGCCATGACCGCTATAAGCGCTCGATCGGGCTGTGCCGCGTCGGCGGTGAGGATCTGAGCGCTGATATGGTGAGCGCTGGCATGGCCTGGGCGTTCACGCGGTACAGCTCTGACTACGTTGGTGAGGAGAAGGCGGCGATCGGCGCACGGCTCGGCGTTCACGCTCACGACTGCATGAAAGCGTGGGACTGGAGGAGGTATCTTCGATAGAGGCGGGCGGCGGCGGCGCGGGATGGGGCTGCGTCCGCCGCCGGCCAAAAAAACCCCGACGCGCTTCCTCGCGGAGACGGTCGGGCCCACCTCCCGGTGTTGGGAGGCACCGAGAAGACCGCAAGAGAGCACGAGCGCTGAAAGGCACGTGTGATTTCGGTCACCCGAGGGAAAGCCCCAGAGGCGGTTGCTCAACGTACTCCCAAAGAAACGGCCGCCATCAGCACTTATGAGCTACAATCACTCGCAGTGAGCAAGCACTTCGTCATTCCCACTGCCAAGACCAAACCTCTTAGGGCGGCCAGTGGGGCGCTGGACGTGGCCGCGCGGTATCTCGTCTACAAGCTCTACGACGCCTCGAAGGGTGCCAATCCAGCATCGCCTTGGCAGTCCGTCCGGGCCCTCGGTGAGGCAACAGCAACAGTAAGCCGAGCGATAGAGTTGGGCTGGCTGGTCATTCGCGATGACGGCACGGCGGAAAAGTTGACAGCTAGGGCGAAAGACCTTTGGGCAGCCCTAACCGAGGAGGGGCGGGCGGTAGCGAGGAAGGCACTGCGCTAACCTTGACGGGCTAGGATGCGGCGGCGTGATCCTGGCAGCCACTGGTTGGTCCCGGTGTGACCCGACCAGCAACCAAGATTCGACTCGGCAGCCCACCGTGACAGGCGCTAGGACTCGATCGCGGCGCGTGGGGTGCCGCTGTCGTCAACCAGGTGCAGGAGAGGCACCGCGCTACAGGTGCGCGTGTCCATGGCTCTTCGCCTATCACCCAATCTGCACAGTCTCTACATGGGCGGGATGTACCGCGTTGCCCGCCGTGGAAGGGTCGTCGGAACGGGTCTATCGAATCGACTGTCTCGGATCGCCCGTGGATTGGTCGCGGCCGTCGCCAGTCGCGAGCATCTGGGAAGCCCCAGCGCATTTGCACGACGCGCCGCTTGCCCGCCTCGGCATCCCAGACGATCACCGGCAGGAGGCCGTTCACACGGTAGGTTGCAATGTCGTCGTTGCTGCCCTCGCCATCGCCTCGTCGATCGTCGTCGCGGCGTTCCATGAACACTTCCGAGAACGAGACGATTTGGGACCAAGAAGCCATGGCCGTGAACTTGCCGCACATGCCTATGATTCCTTTGGAGCCGACGCTTTCAGGGTCGCTCCGCGCTTCCGCCCCTCTTCGGTCAGGGATACCGACGCGCCATGCTCGAAGTGAATCGAGCCCTTCTTTGCCGCTTTCTCTGCCAGCTCGACGGCCTGGTCGAAGGTGATTCCGAGCCGCTAGGCCAGCGTGGTTACCAATTTCCCCTGCAGCGGCCTGCCGCCCGTCAGGGTGTAGACTGCGAGGCACGCGTTGTCGGCGGGCAAGCGGGCGACGGGCATGGCCAAACGTCGTAGCATGCAGCCGGCCGCCCGGCGCGGTCGTTGAGGCGACATTAGGTCAACGGCCGCCGACTTCATTCGGTTCGCGGTGTACGCCTTCATCCCGCAACTGCAACTGTCGTCGGGCACAGTCCCAGCTATCGGCAGCCCCAACATTTGCAACCGACGATACAGTTTGTTATGCGACCTGATGCCTATCAGGCTGCCTTTTGCACGGTCACGGGAGCGACAGGAGCGCGAGCCCGAGTGGTCCGTGCATGCGCTTCATGACAACTACAATCTGACGCCGGTTCAACATACGCGCAGCGTCGGTCTCATTGCGCGCGTGCAGTCGCTGTACGATCAGGCGCCCGCCTATGCTGCTAGCAAGGGCCTCGACCCGGCCCTCGTGCTCCCCGGCAATGAGTGGGCCACCTACGTTCCAGCGCAAGGGCTGAAGTTCAGGTCCAACTACAGCGAGATCAACTATCTCCGGCTCAATGCCCCCTTCATCGGCTATTACCTGCCGATCCTCGACCGTTTGGACCGGCGACGGTATCCGGACGATGGTGGCGAGCAGTTCGTAATGCAGCTCGACAAGGACGGCATCCCCGACGACATCGCCGACATTCTGCCTCGCCGCATGAACATGCTAGAGCGGCTGCTGCCGCACGCGCCCGAGTACCAGACCATCGTCCGACGGGTCCCAGCCAATTACGTGGTGCGCACGCCCCGCATCATGGGCGAGATCGGCCTCGAGATCGGCGGCGTCATCGCTAATCCAGACGTTATCATCTGCCAGTCACGCATTAACGGCCTGCTGTCCTCCGGCGTGATCGATAAGGTCCATGCCGACATCCGCGAGCGCGGCCGCGCCCGCGTCCTCGAGATCGGGCCAGGGTATGGCGCGCTGGCGGCGGCCTTGAAGGGGATTTTCAAGGACAAGCTCGAGTACATCCTCGTCGATCTGCCGAGCTCGCTCTACCACAGCACGCTCTATCTCACCGCGCTTGCCGACGGCGAGGGCTGCCATTTGCTCGAACCTGGAAGCGCCGTCCCTGACAGATTCGATTACCTGTTCGTGTCGAACTATCTCCTCGAGGAGTTCGCAGCGACGCTGGGGCCGCTGGACCTCGCTATCAACACCATGTCGTTTCCCGAGATGAGCGCCGAGCAGGTGCGCTTCTATGTGGAATACTTGCGCAGGCTGCTGCGGCCGGACGGCCTGGTGTTCGACGAGAACGGTGTCTATCTCGCCCACCACACCGACAGCGATGCGATCCTTGGCAGCGCCTTTCCCTATCGCAAGCGTGTTTCATCGGTGCTTGGGATTAGCCGCGACTGCCAGAATGTGTGGAGCTCACGCTATATTCGGGAAGTGTTCGACTGCCAGGACGTGATGCTCGGCAGGGTCCAGTACCTACGCGGCCCCTCCGCCGGTGTTGCCGGCTGTGAAGATGAGCACCAGGCCAGCTAGGTTCGCACCAATGCCGAGACGTACCTTCAAGGATCTGCTGAACGAGTTCCCGCGGGCCCACCTGATCGTTGGTCACGTCGAATCGCTCAATGCGACGGCCGCAGCCGAGACGGTGATCGGTCGGCAAGCGAGCCGAGGAAGCCCGAACGAAGGCTGAGCCGGCAGGACGACGAGTAGTTAGCCATCCACAGGCCTTCTTCCGAGAACGCGACAATCTCGGCCTAGGAGAAGTCGGACCGAGCCCATCTTCGCCTATCGGGGATCGATACGGTGGCATTGCCGAGTCTGGCCCGATGCGGCAGCTTCGCGGCGATGAGCGAGCTATCCGACTGGCTGAGTGCCCGCGGACTTGATGCGCTGCACGCCGTGCTTGAGGCGAACCAGGTTGGCATCGACGTCCTGCCCGATCTCACCGATGAAGATCTCAAGGAGCTGGGCATTGCGCTTGGCGACCGACGGCGTCTATTGCGAGCGATCAGGGATGTAGGCAACAGGGCCGCACCGTCGGCTGCGCCAAGCACTGAACCACTCTCGGCAGCAGCAGGAGTCGATACGGCCGAGCGCCGACAGCTTTCGGTACTGTTCGTTGATCTCGTCGGCTCGACCTCACTGTCGGCGCGCCGTGATCCTGAAGAGATGCGCCAGATACTCCGGCGCTATCAGAATACGGTCGTTGGCGAGATCACAAGATTTGAAGGCTACGTCGCGAAGTTCATGGGCGACGGCGTGCTGGCCTATTTCGGCTGGCCCAAATCGCACGAAGACGAAGCTGAGCGAGCGGTGCGCGCGGCCATGGCCGCAGTTGCCGGCGTGGGCGAGCTGCGTACCAGCGATGATGTGGCACTCGCCGCGCGTGCGGGCATTGCTACCGGCCTGGTCGTAGTGGGCGACCTGATCGGCGAAGGCGTCGCGCGAGAAGCCTCTGTCGTCGGCGACACGCCCAACATTGCCGCCCGCCTTCAGGGGTTGGCCGCCCCGGGGCAAGTGATCGTGGCGGACGAAACGCAACGGCAGGTGCAGGCCGCATTCCATTTGGAGCCGTTAGGACAACATACGGTAAAAGGGCTCGACGAGCCGCTCACTGCGTTTTCGGTGGAACGCGAGAAGACAAGCCGCAGCCGCTTCGAGGCGCGCGCTGGCGCGCGCCTGCGACCGATGGTCGGCCGGGAGCAGGAACTTGCGGTGTTGCGCGAACGCTGGGCTGACGCGGTGAAAGGCGAAGGCCAGTGCGTGCTGCTCGTCGGCGAAGCCGGAATCGGCAAGTCACGGATCACCCGTGCTCTGATCGATCTGGTAAGCAGCCCAGGGCATACCGTCCTACGCAATCAGTGCTCGCCCTATCATCTCGATACCCCGCTGTGGCCGATCGTACAGCAGCTGAGCTTTGCCGCCCGGTTCGCGCCCGAGGAACCAGCAGATCGCCGGCTGGACAAGATCGAGTCGCTGTTGCGGGTCGCGAAGGGGCGCAACCCACAAGCCGTGCCTCTGATCGCTAGTCTTCTCGGGGTGCCGTTTGAACATCGTTACGGCCCACTCGATCTCCCACCGCAGGTCCAGCGCCATCGGACACTGGAGTCCCTGATGCGGCGGGTGGGGCGCCTTGCGGCACAGAAGCCGGTCCTCATCGTCATTGAGGACGTGCACTGGATTGATCCTTCGAGCCTCGAGTTCATCCATCGGGCACTCGATCAGATCGATAGTCAGCGCGTGATGGTCTTGCTAACGAGCCGCCCAGATGGGCAACCAGTTCTGGTGGGTCATCCCAATGTCACTCGCCTGGGGCTCAACCGGCTGGGACGCGCCGCCATAGAGGCGATGACGGCGGCCA
Source organism: Reyranella sp. (assembly GCA_036493235.1). GTDB lineage: Bacteria > Pseudomonadota > Alphaproteobacteria > Reyranellales > Reyranellaceae > Reyranella. Next base: position 8,939 of record DASXQC010000021.1, on the reverse strand, counting down.
TCGAAGGCAGCGCAACGCTTCCCGAAGCGATGCGCCAAGAGATCATCTCACGAACCGATGGCGTGCCGCTGTTCGTCGAGGAACTGACGCGAGCACTCGTTGAACTTGCGGAGCAAGGCAGCACTCTTGATCGTGCGGCGTCGGATTTTAGTGTGCCGGCGACCCTGCACGATTCGTTGATGTCGCGCCTCGATCGCGTGCCAGAGGTGAAGCGTGTCGCTCAGATCGCAGCGTGTATCGGACGCCAATTCGATCATCGGACCTTGGTCGGGGTTGCCGGCGTCGGGGAACGGGAGCTGAAAACAGCACTCGATCGGCTGGTCAGCAGCGAATTGGTGTTTCGCCGCGGCACGCCGCCCGATGCGTCCTACACCTTCAAGCACGCGCTGGTGCGTGACGCCGCAGCCAACAGCCTGCTGCGCAGCGAGTTCCGTCGGATCCATGCGGACATCGCTACCGTATTGGAGGAGGCCGAGTCGCCGCAGCGGCCCGAGTTGATCGCGCGCCATGCCGAGTTAGGTGGTCTTGACCGCAAGGCCATTGATGGCCTCTTTCGCGCTGGCGACGAAGCGGTCGCGCGCTATGCCAATCGCGAAGCGAACAGCCATCTCGATCGCGGCTTGCGCCTGATCGCGAGCCTGCCCGAAGGTCAAGAGCGCACGACGTTGGAGCTGCAGGCGCTAACCAAGGCCGGCGTGCCCCGCATTGCGGCCCACGGCTACGCCGCGCCCGAGGTCGAGGCAACGTTCCGACGCGCTGTGGAGCTGGCCGAGCGTGTTGGCGATCAGGTCCAGCTGTTCCTGGCGCTGCGAGGTCTGTGGAACTGCATTTACGATCGGGCTGATCTCCACAATTCCAAGGTGATCGCCGAGCGCCTGTGTGCGCTGGCCGTCGACCACCCTGCGCCTGAGGCACAGGGGCTCGCTTGGAGGGCACTCGGTAGCGCCTGTTTCAGCCTCGGCAACTTCGGCGATGCGATAGGGGCCTTCGAAAAATGCGTTGCCAGCTGCGTCGACCTGCCGGCCGAGGCTGGCCTGCATGAGCACGGCGAGTCTCCCGCGATCATAGGCACTGTCTATGCCGGGTTTGCCCATACATTGGCCGGCAACTTCGATCGCGGCAGGGCCCACATTGAAAGCGCGGTTGCAGCGGGGCGTCGCATCGGCAATCCGCTGGCGTCCGCCTTTGCCCATCAGATCGCAGGACATGCTGCATATTTCATCGGTGATCCGACGGAATGCAGGCGTTGGGTCGCCGAGTCGATTCGTATCAGTGATGAGCACCGGCTGGTTTTTTGGCAAGCTGGCGGCGACGTGATGAGTGGCTGGGTCGACGTGCGGTTGTCCAGAGACCCTGCGGGCATCGACCGCATGCGCCGTGGCCTGCATGCCTGGCAGAGCAGCGGCGCTGAACTTCATATTCCGACGTGGCAGAGCATGCTGGCCGATGGGCTGCTTGCCCTGGATGCGATTGATGAAGCCGACGAGGTCGTCGATCGCGCGTTGGCTCTCGCCCGCGGTCGCGACGAGATGTTTGCCGTTCCGGTCCTGATGCGATTGAAGGGACTGGCCGCTGATCGCCGGGGTAACGCGAAGTCAGGCGAGGCGTACCTCGCTGAAGCGGTAGAGTGCGCCCGTCAACTGGGGGCTCGCCTATATGAACTGCGAGCCGCAGCGGATCTTGCCCGGCTCTTGGCACGCCGCGGCGATCCGGCAGCGGCCCGGCGCAGCCTGGAAGAGATTTGCCGGGTGATCCAAGATGGAAGCTCGCTTGCGTGTGTGACGGAAGCGCGCGAGTTGTTGCGAGCACTCCACTGACATCTTCGGGCTTGCGTGAGCGGTTTTTGGAAAGCCTAGTGGCGTGGTGGTGCGCTGCCCGTCGTGCCTAGAGCCGCCGCACACAGCCGACTGCAAGCGCGAAAATTATCCGCAACGGTGCACCGAGGGTGCAAACGTTCGTTGCGTCAGTAGTTAGGAGCGCAATTAAGATTAATTATTTGGAAAATAACAGTTTTTACAATACGCAACCTTCTCGGATGCCGGTTTTGTAAACCGAAGGTCGGGGGTTCAAATCCCTCACCCGGCACCACGCCTCCCCGCACTTATCCCCAGGAAATGACAAAGGAGGGGGCGGGAGAAGATGGGAAGAATCGCCCAAAACCCTTTCGCCATCGGCATCGGAGGCTTCCCACGCCGGTGGGAAGTCGTGGGAAGTCCTAGCGGCCGCGGATGCCGACCTTGAGCCGGTGGTCGCGACCCGCATGGTCGCGCAGGATCACGATGTCGGTGAAGACCTGTCCCGGCGCGTAGTAGCGGCCCATCACGAAGAACATCAGCACCATGTGCGCCCGGCCACGAGGCGGCACGGGCGTGTCCTTGGCGAACGGCCCGCCGCGGGGACCGACGGTGAAACCGGTCTGCACCGCCGAATGGTCCCGCAGGCGCGCGGAGACGATGCGGATGTCCTCCTCGGTCCGGTTGGCGGCCTCGAGCTCGACCACGACCTGCATCATCGGCTCGCCGCCCGGCCCCTTGGCCGGATGCCACGACGGCCAAGGCGCGAGCGGAGCGATGAACAGGCGCAGGGCGGCCGGCCGGTCGACGCCCCCGGACGGGTCCCGCCAACGCTTCCAGAGCTCCAGCAGTTTGGACCAGAATGGCATGTCGGCCCCCTCGCTGTGATGGTCCCAGCAAGGCCACGGCTGCTCACGCCCGCGGCCGCCTATATAACGTGCAACGGGACCGATGGTCCCTGAAATGGGTGTCGAAAATGCGTCGCGACCATCGAGCTGAGGCATGAGCGCTGTTCTGGTAACGGGGGGCGCTGGTTACATCGGCAGCCACGTCTGCAAGGCGCTCGCAGAATCCGGGCTCACCCCGGTCTGCTACGACACCCTGGAGAAGGGCCATCGCTGGGCCGTGCGCTGGGGGCCGCTGGAGCAGGGCGATATCGGTGATGCCGAACGCCTCGACGAGGCCTTCAGCCGGCACAAGCCGCGGGCAATCGTTCATCTCGCGGGCTATATCGAAGTCGGTGAATCGGTGCGCGAGCCCGAGCGCTACCTGCACAACAACGCAACCAAGACGGCGCCTCTGATCGACGCGGCGATGCGCCACGGCGTCGAAGCGTTCGTCTTCTCGAGCACCTGCGCGGTCTACGGCCTGCCGCAGTCGGAGCTGCTGTCCGAATCGCACGCCATCGCACCGATGAGCCCCTATGCCGAATCCAAGGCTCTGGTCGAGACCGCGCTCGCCAAGGCCGCATCGGGCGGATTGCGCGCGGCCTCGCTGCGCTACTTCAATGCCGCCGGCGCCGACGCGGGCGGCGAGATCGGCGAGGCGCACCAGCCGGAGACACATCTGTTGCCGCTCGCGGTCGACGCGGCACTCGGGCTCGCGCCGCCGCTCACCTTGCTCGGCACCGACTATCCGACGGCCGACGGCTCGTGCGTGCGCGATTTCGTCCATGTCAGCGACCTCGCTGACGCGCATGTTCGGGCATTGCACTGGCTGAAGAAGCAGCCGGCGTCGGGTTTGCACGAGGCCTTCAACCTCGGCAGCGGCTCGGGCTTCAGCGTGCGCCAGGCCATCGCCGAGACCGCGCGCATCGGCGACCGTGCTGTGCCGCACCAGGTTGGCCCGCGCCGGCCGGGCGATTCGCCCCGGCTGGTCGGCGATATCGCGAAGTCGAACCGCGAGCTCGGCTGGCAACCGACGCGCGATCTCGCCGTCCAGATCGAGGACACGTTGCGCTGGCGCCTGAAGATGCCGCGCTGAACTCAGCGGACCGCGCCACGCCAGTGGCGCTCATGAATCCGAGCGCCACTGGAGCGGCGCGGTCCGATGAAAGCTATGACAATTTGAGCGGCAGGCTCCGCAGGCGCTGGCCGGTCGCGGCAAAGATCGCATTGGCGACCGCGGGTGCGATCGGCGGCGTGCCAGGCTCGCCGACGCCACCGACGGTCGTCGCGCCGCTCTCGACGATGTGCACCGCCATCTCGGGCGCATCGGCCAGGCGCACCGCGTCGTAGTCGGTGAAGTTCGACTGCTCGACCCCGCCGTCCTTCAGCGTGATCTCGCCGAACAGTGCCGCCGACAGACCGTAGACGATGCCGCTCTCCATCTGCGCCCGCACGATCGAGGGGTTCACCACCGGCCCGCAATCGATCGCGCAGGTGACGCGCCTCACGCGGAGAGTCTTGTCGGCCGTCACCTCCACCTCGGCGACCTGCGCCACGATCGAGCCGAACGAGGCGCGCAGCGCAATGCCGCGGCCCGTGCCGGCCGGCAGCGGCGAGCCCCAGCCCGCTTCCTTCGCCGCCCGCTCCAGCACGGCGCGATGGCGCGGCTGTTGGGCGAGCAGCGCGCGACGGTACTCGAACGGGTCCTTGCTTTCGAAGTGCGCCATCTCGTCGATGAAGCTCTCGTCGAAGAAGCCGGTGTGCGAATGGCCGACCGAGCGCCAGAAGCCGACCGGCACCACGCCCTCCGGCACGATCGCGTCGAGCTTGTAGAAGGGGAAGGCATAGGGCGGGTTCTCGACGGCGTTGCCCTCGGGCTTGCCCTGTCCTGGCAACCCGACCGCGCGCTTGCCGAACTGGTCGGTCGGCGACTGCCCTACCTGCTTCTTGTGGACCGCGACCAGGCCCTTGTCGAAGAAGGCGGTCCAGCGCGCCAAGGCCATCGGCCGATACATGTCGTGACGGATGTCCTCCTCGCGCGACCACAGGACTTGCACGGGCTTACCCGGCATCTGCAGCCCGCAGGCCACCGCCTCGCGCACCAGATCGACCTCGGCGCGCCGGCCGAAGCCGCCGCCCAGGAACGTCGTGTGCACCGTGACCTCGTCCTGCGACAGGCCGGCCGCCTTCGCGCCGGCGAGCCGCATCAGGGTCGGCGACTGATTGGGCATCCAGAGCTCGAGCGACGTGCCGGTGAACAATGCGGTGCAGTTCATCGGCTCCATCGGCGCGTGCGCGAGGTACGGCGCGCGATAGACCGCCTCGAGCTTCTGCCCGCCCGGCGCGGCCGGCTCCTTGCCGAGCGTGCGGGTCAGCGCCGGATCGCTGTCGATCAGGCCCTCATAGCGGTTCCACAGGATCGCGCTGTCGAGCTTGGGCTCCGGCCCGTCGTGCCATTGCACCTCCAGCCGTTCGTCGAGGAAGCGGCTGGCCGACCACCAGCTCCTGCCGATCGCAGCAATGCCGCCTGGCACGATCACGACCTCGTCGATCTCCTTGGGCTTGGTCCCCTTGATCGAGAAGCTCGCGACCTCGCCGCCGAAGGTCGGCGCGTGGCGTACCGCGGCGTAGACCTGGCCTGGCTGGCGCACGTCGATGCCGAACGTCGCTTCGCCCACGACCTTGGCCGGAATATCGAGGCGCGGCAGCGGCTTTCCAATCAGCTTGAACTGCGAGGCAGGCTTCAGCGGCGGCGCCGCCATGGCGCCGAGATCGCCGACGAAGTCGACCAGTTCGCCGAAGCGCGCGACCGCGCTGCCGTCACGCCGGCGAATCGCACCTTCGACGGCGACAAGTTCGGCTGCCGGCACGCCCAACTTGCGGCTCGCCGCCTGCACCAGCAGCTCGCGCGCGACGGCGCCGGCGGTGCGCAGCGGCACCCAGGCATCGCGCACCGTCGTCGAGCCGCCGGTCGCCGCGACGCCCAGCACGCCGCCCAGCTTGCCGGCGACCCAGTGCGCGACGTGGACCACCGTGCCGGCCTGCTCCGGCGAGAACGGCAGGCCGTCGATCAGGATCTCGACATTGCGATAGACGACGTCTTCCGGCGGGTCCTCGACCCGCACCTGCTCCCAGCGCGCCTCCAGCTCCTCGGCCGCCAGCATGGCGAGCGCGGTGTGCACGCCCTGCCCCATCTCGGCGCGCGGAACAGCGACGATCACCGTGTCGTCCTTGCTGATCTTCACCCAGCCGTTGAGGCCCACCTCGCCGGCCTTCACGTTCAGCAGGGCGCGGTCACCCAGACGCTCGCGCTCGTGGGCGAACCACCAGCCGACTCCGACGAAACCCGCGCCCAGCACGCCGCCGACGATCGCCTTGCGCCGCGTGAGCTTCACGGCCCGGCCGCCTTAGGGCCCGGCCATCAACGCCGCCGCGCGATGGACGGCGCGGCGCAGCGCGCCGTAGGTGCCGCAGCGGCAGATGTTGGTCAGCGCGTCGTCGATCTCCTGGTCGGTCGGCTTGGACTTGCTCCTCAGCAGAGCCACCGTCGCCATGATGAAGCCGGGCTGGCAGTAGCCGCATTGGGGCACCTGCTCCTCGATCCAGGCGCGCTGCACCGGATGGAGTTGCCCCTCGCCTAGACCTTCGCCCAGGCCTTCGATCGTGACGACCGACTTGCCGGCTGCGGCACTCGCCGGCAGCGAGCAGGAGCGCACCGCCTCGCCGTCGACATGGACGGTGCAGGCGCCACAAGCGGCGACGCCGCAGCCGAACTTCGGGCCGGTGATGTCGAGATCCTCGCGCAGCACCCACAGCAGCGGCTTGTCCGTCGGAACATCGACGTCGCGCCACTTGCCGTTGACGCTGAGCGAGATCATCGCTCGATGAAGGTGTCACCCAGCACGAGCACGTCCATCTTGGTGCGCAGGAAGCAGTCGATCGCTTCCTCTGGCTTGCACACCACCGGTTCGTTCTCGTTGAAGCTGGTGTTGAGCACAATGGGTACGCCGGTGATCTCGCCGAAGGTCTGGATCAGCCGCGCATAGCGCGGGTTGCCGGCCCAGGTCACCGTCTGCAGCCGGCCCGACCCGTCGACATGCGTGACCGCTGGGATCTCCTTGCGCTTCTCCTGCTTGATCTTGAAGACCTGCATCATGAAGGGCACGTCGTCGTCGGTCTCGAACCAGTCCTTCACCGCCTCACGCAGGATCGACGGCGCGAACGGCCGGAACGATTCACGCCGCTTGATCTTGAGATTGAGGATGTCCTTCATGTCGGCGCGGCGCGGATCGCCGAGGATCGAACGGTTGCCGAGCGCGCGCGGCCCCCATTCGAGGCGGCCCTGGAACCAGCCGATCACCTTGCCTTCGGCGATCGCCGCGGCGGTGCGGCGGCAGAGCGTCGCCTCGTCGGCAATGCGCATCATCTTGCAGCCCGCTGCCTCGAAGTCGTCGCGACGCTTGGCGATCGCCACAGCGATCTGCTCCGGCGTCGCCCACGGCCCCCAGTAGGCGTGGTCCATCACGAAGTGGCGCTTGGCCTTGTCGCCCCCGACCTTGTGCCAGGTGGCGAAGGCCGCGCCGATCGAGCCGCCGGCGTCGCCACCGGCCGACTGCACGTAGAGGTGCTTGAACGGTGAGCGGTCGAGGATCTTGCCGTTGGCGACCGAGTTGTAGGCACAGCCGCCGGCGATCACGACCGAGTCGGTCTGGTAGCGATTGTGCAGCGCGCCCAGCAAATTGAAGAACGCTTCCTCGTACATCGCCTGCGCCGAGCGGGCGATGTTGCGGTGATGGTCCTCGAGCGGCGCCGCCGGATCACGCGCCGGCCCCAGCAACTCCGAGAGCGCGTCGGTCCACAGCTGGCCGCCGGACGGGATGCCCTCCTTCACCGAGTAGTCGGCGCCCTCGCCCGAGGCATGGCGGAAGTAGCGCAGGTTCAGCGCGAAGGTGCCGTCGTCCTTCAGGCGCACGATCTCGCGCATCTTGTCGACCAGCGTCGGCTGGCCGTAGGGCGCCAGGCCCATGACCTTGTACTCGTCGCCGTAGTGCGGGAAGCCGATGAACTGGGTCATCGCCTCGTAGAACACGCCGAGCGAATGCGGGAAGTAGACCCGGCCGTCGACCGCGAGCTTGCCGCCCTCGCCCAATCCCCAGGCCGCCGAGGAGAAGTCGCCGAAGCCGTCGACCGACACCGCGACGGCCTTGTCGAACGGCGACACCAGGAAGGCCGAGGCGAGATGGCAGAGGTGATGCTCGACGGCGTGGACGGTGCCGTTGAACTTTTGGTCCGGGAGCGTGCGCTGCAGGTTGCCGGCGACGTCGGCCCGGTCGCCGCGATGGCGCAGGCGCTTGATGACGTAGCTCGGCCGCACGCCCGAGGTCAGGACGTAGGCGAACTTGCGCCAGCGGTTGGCCGCGTTGTCGCTGTTGACTGCGACGTGGCTTACGTCGGCCAGCGAGATGCCCGCCTCGTCCAGGCAGTAGCGGATCGATTCGCTCGGAAAGCCGCCCCAGTGCTTGATCCGCCGGAAGCGCTCCTCCTCGACCGCGGCGACGAGATCGCCGTCCTTCACCAGGCAGGCGGCGGCGTCGGCGTGATAGGCATTGAGGCCCAGGACGTAGGTCATTTGGCGGGTCGTCCCAGGTCGCGGCGCAGGAGATGCATGGAGAGGATCATGTCGGCGGTTATACGCTGAGCGGTGTAGAAGAGACCCGCAGTGCCGTCGAATATCAGACCCTTCACGAAAAGGCAGTGAACGGCGACAGCGATCGGTCCCAGCACGCGCGTGCAGCGCAGCCGATCGGCCCAACTCAGCTCCGACCACGGCCGCGAGGCGAGCTTCTCGGCCTCCGCGACCTGGTAACGCGACTGGCTTTGCAGCCAGCGCTCGAGGCTCTTGCGGTCATCGTGCAGCAGGCAGTTCTGCAACGGGATCACCGGCCCGTCGATACGCAGCTTCTCGGTATGGCCGTCCTGGACGAAGGATTCGCGGCCGCGGCGGAACAGAACCGGCATCGAGGGATAGAGGGAAGCCCGGAGTGGCTTTCCGTCCATGCAATAGGTGAAGGCGATCTGGTAAGCGGCAGTACCCGCGTCGGGATTCAGCGCAGCGACTTCGTCACGCAGCGCCGGCTCCATTATGTAGTCAGCGTCAAGACGCAGAATCCAGATACTTGTCACCCCGGTTTCGGCTGTGGCGAAGCGCCATTGCTCGGCGTGGGTGTCGAACGGTCGCTTGAAGACGCGGGCGTTGGGG
>DASXQC010000020.1:0-5303 GCA_036493235.1 Reyranella sp. | reverse complement strand
ATTGCGATGCGGCACGCCGTGCTCGGCGCAGTAGGCGTAGAGCATGCGCCGGCCGGCGACGCAGGTCTCGGCCATCAGGCTGCCCTTGGGATAGTAGATCCCGGCGTGGATGACCTCGGAATTGCGCGAACTGGTCTCCGTCCCGATGCCCTCGGCAGCCTCGACGACGATGACCTCACGGCCGGCAAGGGCAAGTGTTCTCGCGACCGCGAGGCCCACCACGCCGGCGCCGATCACCACGCAATCGACCGTTTCGAACGGGGACGAACTCATGGGCGCATGCTACTAGACCGCCATGCAGGAGCGAGCAATAGAGCGGCGCTGGCCGCAGGACGGCGGCGCGTGAAGGGTGCCCTCGTCACGGGCGCGGGCGCGCGCATCGGCCGGGCGATGGCGCTGTCGCTGGCCGAGGACGGCTTCTTCGTCTTCGTGCACTACAACCAGTCGGCTGCGGGCGCGAAGCAGACGGTCGCCGATATCCAGGCCAGGGGCGGCAAGGCCAAGGCCGTGAAGGCCGATCTGGCGTCCGCCAAGCAGGCCGAAGCGCTGGTCGGCCGCTGCACAGCCCCCGGCGTGAAGCTTGTTTGCGCCGTCAACAACGCCTCGATCTTCGAGCTCGACCGCGCGCCGACTGCGACGGCGGCCGCATTCGACAAGCACATGGCGATCAATGCGCGCGCGCCGCTTTTGATCGCTCAGGCGCTGACGCGGCAGCTGCCCAAGGGCGAGGTCGGCCTGATCGTCAATCTCGAGGATCAGAAGCTCTTCAACCTCAACCCCGACTTCCTGACCTACACCGTGTCGAAGATCGGCCTTCATGGGATCACCCACCTGCTGGCCCAGGCGCTGGCGCCGCGGGTGCGGGTGATGGGCATCGCGCCCGGCCTCACCATGCAGGGCCTGCACCAGACCTCGGCACGCTTCGCCGAGCAGCATGTCGCCAATCCGCTGGCGGTCGGCGTCAGCCCTGACGATATCGTACGGGCGTTGCGCTACATCGTGGCCACGCCTTCGGTCAGTGGCGACACCCTGATCGTCGACAGCGGCGAGCACCTCACCGGGCGGCCGCGCGACGTCGCCTTCTTCAAGGAAAAGAACAAGTGAGCCGGCGCATCTTCCTGCGGGACTTCCGCCTCCAGGTCTCGATCGGCATCCACGATTTCGAGAAGGAGGGGCCGCAGACCGTCGTGGTGAATGTCGACCTCGAGTTGGCGCCGGCCGACAAGGCCCACAACGACCGTATCGGCAACGTGCTGAACTACGATGTCGTGCACGACGGCATCGTGACGCTCGCGGGCAGCCGCCACTTCAACCTGCAGGAGACGCTGGTCGACGCCATCCTCGACCTCTGCCTCGCCCAGCCCGGCGTGATCGAGGCGCGCGTCTCGACCGAGAAGCCCGACGTCTACGGCGACTGCCGCGTCGGTTACGAGGCGGTTCGGCGCAAATAAGACGATGGGCCGCGACAGCCGCCACTTGGCCGGCGCGTTCGCCGCCATGCTGTTCGTCGGCGCGAGCTGGGGCGCCAATGTGCCCGTCACCAAGGTGATGCTGGGCCACTTCGACCTGATGCCGATGGCGGCGATGCGCACGACTGCGGCAACGGCAGCACTCGCCGTGCTGCTGTGGCTGGTCGAGGGACGCCGTGCCTTGCGCATCGACCTGCCGTTCGGGCGCTTCGCCGCGCTCGGCTTCATGATGGGGGGCTTCTTCGCCGTCTACGCCGTGGGCATTTACTTCAGCAATCCGATCACCGCCGCGCTGGTCGGCGTCGCGGGTCCCCTCGTGTCGGCGGCGACCGTGTGGCTGGTCACGCGTCAGGCGTTCGATCCGGGGTTCGGCGTCGCGCTGTCGCTCACGCTGACGGGGGGCCTGATCCTGGCGTCGGGCAGCCTGTTCGGCCGCGACACGACCTTCCGCGGCGGCGAGATCATCGTGATGCTGAGCAACGGGCTATGGACGCTCTACAGCATCAAGGCGCAGACGTGGTTCGATCGCGCGAGCCAGCTCCACCGCGCTTATGTCGCCTCGCTGTCGGCGCTGGGCTGGCTGATCCTGATCGCCGTGGCGCTGATAGCGCTCGGCTGGTCGAAACAGCCGTTCGGCGTCGGCGACAGCTGGGTCTGGACACAGCTCCTCGCCACCGCGGTGCTGGCGAGCGGCATGGGCGGCTATTTCTGGAACGTTGGCGCGGCCCGGCTCGGGGTCGCGGTCGCCTCGCTATGGGTCAACCTGGTGCCGTTTTTCGCCATCCTGTGGTCGATGGCGTACGGTTTTGTGCCGAATATCTACCAGATCGCTGGCGGCTTGGTGGCGCTGAGCGGAGTGGTGTACATGCAGGCGCGCAAGCTACGGACACCCATCACCGCATGACCGACATCCTCAAAGCCCGCAATTGCCTCTGGATCGCCGTGCCCGGCGCGGCCGACGCCCGCGGCAAGGTCAATTTCCTGCAGCTCGGCAAGGGCCTCGATTTCGAGCCCAAGCGCTTTTTCTGGCTGCACAGCATCGCCGCCGGCCAATGGCGCGGCCGCCACGCCCATCGCGAATCGCAACTCCTGTTCGTCGCCATGCACGGGGCCTGCCAGGTCCATCTCGACGACGGCAGAGTCAAGGAAACGGTGACGCTCGACGATCCGGCGAAGGCGCTCTACATGGCGCCCTGGATCTGGCACGAGCTGACCGACTTCTCGCCCGAGACGGCGATCCTGGTGGTCGCCTCTACATTGTTCGACGAGACTGAATATCTGCGCGACTACGAAGCCTTCCGCAAAGGGCTGCCGACGCGATGATCCCGTTCCTCGACCTGAAGGCCGCCTATGCCGAGCTGAAGCCCGGGCTCGATGCCGCCTATGCGCGCGTCATGGAATCGGGCTGGTTCGTGCTCGGCAAGGAGGTCGAGGCGTTCGAGCAGGAATACGCGGCGTTCTGCGGCACGCGTCATTGCGTCGGGCTGGGCAACGGGCTCGAGGCGCTCGAGCTCACCTTGCGCGCCTGGGACATCGGCGCAGGCGATGAGGTGATCGTGCCGTCAAACACCTACATCGCGACCTGGCTCGCGGTGACGGCGATGGGCGCCAAGGTCGTGCCGGTCGAGCCTAACCCGGCCGGCCCCAACATCGATCCCGAGCGCATCGCCGCCGCCATTACCTCGCGGACGCGCGCCATCATGCCGGTCCATCTCTACGGCGAGCCGGCCGACATGGACGCGATCACGGCGATCGCACGCAAGCACGGTCTGAAGGTGATCGAGGACGTGGCGCAGGCGCAGGGCGCCAAGGTGCGCGGCCGGCGCACTGGCGCGCTGGGCGATGCGGGCGCGCACAGCTTCTTTCCGACCAAGAATATCGGCGCGTTCGGCGACGGCGGCGCGGTGACGACCGACGATGCCGCGTTGGCCGAGCGCCTGCGGGCGCTGCGAAACTACGGCAGCCGGGTGAAGTACGTGAACATCGAGCGCGGCTACAATTCGCGGCTCGACGAGATGCAGGCTGCGTTCCTGCGGGTGAAACTCGGCAAGCTCGATGAGTGGAACGAGCGCCGCCGCGTCCTGGCGGCGCGCTACGACGATCGTCTGTCGGGAGTGGCGGGCCTCGGCCTGCCGCGCGCGCCGCAGTGGGCCGAGCCGGTGTGGCATCTCTATGTCGTGCGCGTCGATCGCCGCGCCGAGCTCATGAAGGCGCTCGACGCGGCGGGTATTGGCTCCCTGGTGCACTATCCGATTCCGCCGCATCTGCAGCAGGCCTATGCCGATCTCGGCTTGCCGAAGGGATCGTTCCCGCTGGCGGAGACGCTCGCCGACACGGTGCTGAGCCTGCCCATCAGTCCGCATACGCCGGTCGAGTCTGTCGATCGGATCTCCGACGTCGTGCGCGCGTGTCTCATGGAAAGCGCCCACGAGGAAACGCGCCCCTGAAAAGAGGCGCGTTTCCGGCTGACAATTGGATCGGCTGATCGGTCGGCCTAGTAGCCGCGATAGACGTAGGTCCTCCTCGACGAGTCGTAGTAGCGGTCGCCGTAGTACGACGCACCCGGCACCGCGACCGGACGCTCATACGCGGGTGCCGGCGCCTGGACGGCATAGGTGTGCTCGGAATAGCCGCAGGCCGAGGTCAGGCCGGCCAGGACGACAATGGCGCTGAGGCCGAAAACAATGCGTTTCATGACGAGTTCCTCTCGGTAATTGTGGGCGGACAGGCGAAGGGACGACGCTACTGGCTCAGCTCGGCGGGAGCGTGGATGCCGTTGTAGTTGCGGTAGTAGTCGGAGCGGGAGGCGTACGGCGACGAGTAGTACGGCGATGCGTAGTACGGGCCGTTCGAGTAGTAGACCGGCGCCGGGGCCGGCGCGTAGTAGCGCTGCGGGTAGTAGGCGTCCGACGTGTAGGCGTACGAGCGGTGATAGCCGTAGTACGGATCAGCGCAGGCGCCTACTGTGCCGGCCAGCAGAACGGCCGCGAGCAAAATCCCGACTTGCCTCATGGTGGCCTCCTGTGGGGCGTTCAATGGAAGTGACGAAATAACCGATTCGCTTTCCGTTGGTTGCGTCCACAATTCGGCCGCAATGCTATAATCGGGCGAGAATTCAGGGGAACCTTCATGAAGCTCGGCCTCTCCATCGGTTACTCGCGGGCGCATCTCGATGTCCCGGTCGAGCTCGTGCAGCGCGCCGAAGAGCTCGGCTACGATTCGGTGTGGACCGCGGAGGCCTACGGCTCCGATGCCGTGACGCCGCTCGCCTTCCTCGCCGCCAAGACCAGCCGCATCAAGCTTGGCACCGGCATCATGCAGCTCGCCGCGCGCACGCCGGCTAATGCGGCGATGTCGGCGGCGAGCGTCGATGCGATGGCGGGTGGCGGCCGCTTCATCGCCGGCATCGGCGTGTCGGGACCGCAGATCGTCGAGGGCTGGTACGGCCAGCCGTGGGGCCGGCCCTACTATCGGATGAAGGATTACGTGGCGATCATGCGCAAAATCTTTGCGCGCGAGGAGCCCGTCACGCACGACGGCAAGGAGATCTCGCTGCCCTACAGGGGCGAGGGTTCATCGGGCCTCGCCAAGCCGCTGAAGTCGATCCTGCACATGAACCCGATCCCGATCTATCTCGCGACGGGCAGCGAGACGACAGTCAAGCTCACCGCCGAGATCGCCGACGGCTGGCTACCGATGGGCTTCGTGCCGGGCGCGATGGAAGAGTACCGGCCGTGGCTGGAGGAGGGCTTCCGGCGCGCCGGCAACGGCAAGGGCTTCCACAACTTCACCATCCAGGCCTCGGTGCATGTCGAGGTCGAGAACGATGTGAAG
>DASXQC010000019.1:0-8108 GCA_036493235.1 Reyranella sp. | reverse complement strand
GAATTTGAATGTCTCGCCGCAGGCAGCGCGCGTGCTCTGCGAGACCAGAATGCGCGTGCCGTACTGCTTGTTCAACTCCTCCAGCCGCGCGGCGAGGTTCACAGTGTCGCCCAGCAGGGTGAAGTTCATGCGCTTGCCGGCGCCGATGTCGCCGCCAATCACCGGCCCTGTGCTGAGGCCGATGCGGGTGGCGAGCGCCACGCCCTGGTCGCCGAAGGTGCGGCTGCCGACGGCCTGCTGGATGTCGAGCGCGGCGCGCACCGCGGCCACCGCATGACTTTCGCAGGCCAGCGGCATGTTGAACGAGGCGAACAGACCGTCGCCGATGAAGGTATGGACCACGCCCCCATGCTCGCGGATCGGCGCCAGCACGGTCTCGAGATAATCGTTGAGCGCACCGACCAGCTCGGCCGGCGTCAGGTACTCGGCGATGGTGGTGAAGCCCGCGATGTCGCTGAACAGGATGGTCGCCTCGCCGGTCTCTCCCGAGCGTGCGCCCTGTCCCTGGCGGCGCAGGATGGTGGCGGCGACGCTCTCGTCGACATAGCGGCCGAAGGTCTCGCGCAATTGCTCGCGCTCGCGCAGGCCCTCGATCATGGCGTTGAAGCGGCCGGTCAGCTCGCCGATCTCGTCGTTGGAGGTGACCGGCGCGCGCACCTCGAGGTTGCCTTCGGCCACGCGAGTCATGGCGCGCGACAGCACGCCGATCGGCCGCAGCAAAGAACGGCTGACGAAATAGGCCGAGATCGACAAGCCGATCACCGACGAGGCGGCGTCGACCAGGATCTCCGCCTGCTGGCGCTCGCCGGTGTAGGAGAACAGGTCGACGATGATGGCGGCCAGCGGCACGATCGAGACGACCAGCAGCGCGACGATCAGCTTGGTGGCGTAGCGGCCGAAGTAGAGCGTGAGATTGCGGCCATAGCGCTCGAAGATGAAGGTGCAGAGGCTGGCGAGATAGTCGCTGACGACGAAGTAGGTGTAGGTGAAATAGTAAACCGGCAGCAGCAGGCAGACGGCGATGAAGTCGGCGAGGGTCTGGCCCTGCAAGCCCACCTCGGCTGCCGGTCCCGGCATCCACCAGCTGAGCGAATTGCGCCAAGCATAGAGCACGAAGGCGAAGATCGCGACCCATTGCGCCGTCAGCAGGGGAAGCTGCGTGAGGCGCCGCTCGATCGCCTCGAAGGCGATCTCGCCCTTGAGAAAGCGGTCGATCGGCGCGAACAGGCGGTGGGCCAGCCATCCATTGATCCCGAGCAGCAGCAGCACGCTGGGCACGGCCGAGATCCAGAGCGTTTGCCAGCCGCCGTTGACCAGGCGGAAGATCACCGAGATGGCGATGTCGAGCACGCAGATCGACACCGCCATCCAGAGATAGCGGCGGCGCAGGCCGGCGATCTCCTGTGGGCTCGCGTTCATGTCGGATCGATCCGGTACACCACGACGTCGCCGCGATGGCCGCGCACGTCGGTCTCGCCCAGCCGCACGCAGGGGAAGCCCGGGCCGGCGGCCTGCACCGTGCTTTCGGTGGCGAGAATGCTGCTGCCGAAGCGCTTGTTGAGCTGCTCGACGCGCGAGGCGATGTTCACGGCGTCGCCCAGCAGGGTGTGCTGCTGCCGGTCCTCGGTGCCGACGGTGAGGCCGATCACCGGTCCGGTATTGATGCCGATGCGCACCCGGATGGGCGTACCCGAGGCGAAGGTCGCTGCGGAGACCAGCTTCTGGATCTCGAGCGCCGCGCGGATCGCCGCGGCGGCATGCCGATCGAGGGTGAGCGGCAGGTTGAACGAGACGAACAGGCCGTCGCCGATGAAGGAGTTGACCACGCCATCGTGGCGCTGGATCACCGGTACGACCAGGCCGAGGTAGGTGTTGAGGATGCTGGCCACGTCGGCCGGCGGCAGGCGCTCCGACAGCATCGTGAAGCCCTCGATGTCGATAAACATCAACGTCGCCTCGGCGAGCGTGTCGGCGGTGCGGCCGCTCCGTTCCTGGTCGGCGAGAATCTGATCGGCGACGCTCTCGGGCATGTACTTGCCGAAGATGTCGCGCAGATACCGCCGCTCGGCCAGGCCGTCGATCATCTCGTTGAAACCGCTGATCGCCCGGCCGACCTCGTCGTCGGACGTGACCGGCAGGCGCACCTCGAGATCGCCGTCGGCGACCCGCCCCATGCCGCGGTCGAGGCGGCCGATCGGGCGGGTGAGGGCGCGCGAGATCCAGTAGTAGGTCGTGGCCGCGGCGGCGACCGATGCCGTGAGGTCGACCGAGGCCTCTCGCAGCAGCCGCGGGCCGTCGTAGCTCGCGATGTCGCCCGCCAGCAGGATCATGCCGGCAAACGAGGCGAACAGCACCGCCAGCCCGACCTTGTGCCGGAAGGCGCCCGGGAAGGCGCTGATGTTCACGCCGTGCTTCTCGAACAAGTGGCCGCACAGACTGTCGAGGTAGGCGCTGATCACGAAGAAGGTCAGCACGAAGTTGAAGCCGGTCGCCACGAAGAACGAGCAGATGGCGTCGATCGGCGCGGAGACCTCGATGGTGGCGCCGAAGGTGTAGCCGTAGCGCGCCGCCAGGAGGCGGATCAGGAGCAGCGGACCGTAGAGGCAGGCGACCAGCGTCGCCGAGCGCAACGGCAGGCTGGTGATTGCGGGCTCCACGGCGGCGAAATTGCCTTCGCCCTCGAGGAACTGCTCGATCGGGCGGAACATCCGCCGGGCGCCGATGCCGACGCCGAGCAACAGGAAGACGATCGCACCTGCCGCGAGCGGCACCAGGCTCAACGGTTGGGCGTTGATCGCGGCGTAGACGGCCGAGGTCAGGATGTCGATGCCGAACGGGACCGCCATCGCGAAGTGGTACCGCCGGATGATGGCGCGGGAGTCGCGGTCAACTCCCGCTCCGGACGTAGCCGTCATGCCGGCCGGTATAGTCGGCTTCGCCGCCGAGCGGAACGGCTAGGAGGTCAGTTCCTTGGCCGTGATGGTGTACTTGAAGGCGTCCGGATCGAGCGGGTCGATCAGGCCCTGCTTGTCGGCCGCCTGCGGATACATGAGGAACGGCAGCGGCTCCTCGTTGACGTCCGGCAACTTCACGTCGTGTGCGGTGTTGAAGGCGATCCAGTTGCCTTCCCAGGCGCCGAACAGCGTCTTGCGGGCGGCCATCACCTTGAGATCGGTCATGGAGTTGTTGGTCGGCGGCTCCTCGAGCACGACCTTGCGCACGTCGGCCGGATCGGCCGGCGTCCAGCCACTGCCGGCCAGCCAGACGTCGGCGCGGCAATGCTGCGCCTTGGTGACGTTGGTGCTGCCGGCGCCCAGCGACTTGTAGCCGAACTCCGACGACACGACGCGGATGCCGTAGAGGTCGCGCGCCGGCACGCCGACCGAGCGGCACATGGCGACGAACAGCGCGTTCAAGTCCGCGCACTTGCCGTTGAGGTTGCCGGTCTTGATCATCCAGCTCACGTCGCCGACGCCGCAGCCGCGCGTCTTGGCGTTGCGGAAGGTGTTCTCGACCACCCATTCGTAGAGCGCGTGCGCCTTGTCGACGTCCTTGGTCTTGCCGCGGACGATGCCTTCGGCGGTCTCCTTGACCAGTCCGTCGACCGGTAGCAGCGCGGTCGCCATCAGATTGACCTTGCGCTCGTCCTCGCTGAGCGGTTGGGCCGAACCCTGGCCGGGGCGCGCCGAGCGGCTCTGGGCGCGGACCTGGGTGGTGACTTCGAGCACCGGGTTCTGCTGGTCGGCCGCCCATTCGACCTCGAGCATCTCGGCGCCATGCCCGGGATCGCCCACGCGCTGGGCGCGCTTGGCGTTGCCGGTCCAGGTCGTGGTGCCAGGCTGTTGCCAGTCGTTCGCGGCGAAGGTCGGTAGCGGGATCCACGCCTTGGTGGCGAACACCGGCTCGACCTTGGTCGACAGCACGAAGGTCCGCCAGCCCTTTGGCGCCGGCGAGAAATTGACCTGGGCGGAGGCCAGGCGCGGGGCGAGGCCGAGTGTGCCGGCGGCAACGCCAGCTTTCAGCAGGTTACGGCGAAACATGGCGGCGAGAATGGCAAAGGGGGAGGTGGGTCACAAGCCCAGATAGGCCTGGCGTACACGGTCGTTACTCAACAGGTCGGCGCCCGAGCCCTCGAGTTCGATGCGGCCGTTCTCCAGAACGTAGGCGCGATGGGCGATCTTCAGCGAGGCCGAGACGTTCTGCTCGACCAGCAGGATGGTGAGGCCTTCCTCGTTCAGCCGGCGCACGATGCGGAACATCTCCTGCACGATCGCCGGCGCGAGGCCGAGCGACGGCTCGTCGAACATGACGAGCCGCGGCACGCCCATCAGGCAGCGGCCGATCGCCAGCATCTGCTGCTCGCCGCCGGAGAGCGTGCCGGCCGCCTGGGCGCGCCGCTCGGCGAGCCGCGGAAACAGGGAATAGACGTGCTCCAGGCTCTGCTTCTCGCGCGCACGGGCATGCTTCGGCGTGGCGCCCATCTCGAGGTTCTCGAGCACCGTGAGGTTTGGGAACACCTGGCGGCCCTCGGCGACGTGGCCGATGCCCGCCTCGCAGACGCGGTGGCTCGGCCTGCCGGTGATGTCCTTGCCGTCGAACACGATCTGCCCGCGCGACGGTCGATGAATGCCGTGGATGGCGCGAATCAGCGAGCTCTTGCCCGCGCCGTTGGCGCCGACGATGGCGACGATCTCGCCCGCTTCGATGTGCAGGCTCACGCCTGCCAGCGCCTGCGCGTCGCCGTAGTAGAGGTCGAGGTCGGAGACCTGCAGCAGGCTCACGCGACCTCCTCCTCGCCGAGATACACGTCGAGGACCGCCTGATGCCGCGTGATTTCCGCCGGCGTGCCCTCGGCGATCTTCTCGCCGTAGCTCACGACCACGACGTGCGCCGCCAGCGCCATCACCGCGCGCATAACGTGCTCGATCAGCAGGATGGTGAGGCCGGTCTCGGCGTTGAGCGTGCGCAGGAAGCTGACCATGACGTCGACCTCGGTCGGGCGCAGGCCGGCCATCACCTCGTCGAGCAGCAGCAGCTTGGGTTCGGTGGCGAGCGCGCGTGCGACCTCGAGCCGCTTGCGGTCGGGCAGGGTGAGGCTCTCGGCCGGATGGTGTTGGCGGTCGGCGAGGCCGAGGCGCTTCAGGATCGCCTCGGCCGCGTCGCGTGCCTCGCCGAGCCGCGGTTGGCGGTGGAGCGCGCCGACGGTGACGTTCTCCAGCACGCTGAGGCCGCGGAAGGGGCGCACGATCTGGAAGGTGCGGCCGACGCCTGCGTCGCACACCTTGTCGGGGCGCAACCCGGAAATCGTCCGGCCGTCGAGCGTAACGGTGCCGGCGGTCGGCACGTGAACGCCCGCGATCATGTTGAAGATCGTCGTCTTGCCCGCGCCGTTGGGACCGATCAGCGCGTGGATCGCACCGGCCGGCACGGTGAAGCTGACATCGTGCACCGCGCGCAGGCCGCGGAAATCCTTGCCCAGGCCGGAGATCTCGAGCCGCGCGCCGCTCATTTGATCCTCAGCTTCGCGGCAAGCCACGGCCAGATGCCGGCCGGGCGATACATCACGATCACCAGCAGGGCGAGGCCGTAGAAGATCTGCTTGATGCCCGGGATGTCGAGGTGCTCGCCGACGGAGGTGAAGATCTCGCCCAGGCCGGTCAGGACCACCGCACCGACGATCGGGCCGAACAGCGTGCCCAGACCTCCGATGATCGGCGCCAGGGTCATCTCGATCGAGCGACCCATGGCGAAGGCGTTCTCGGGGAAGAGGTTGTTGTAGTAGAAAGCGTTCCACACGCCGGCCAGCGCGGTCAGGGCGGCGGAGATGGTGACCGCCAGCATCTTGCACTTCAGCACCGGCACGCCGACCGCCTGCGCGGCTTCGGCGTCCTCGCGGATCGCGAGCCAGTAGCGGCCCAACCGGCTCTCCAGCAGGAAACGACATAGGATGAAGGCGCCGACTGCCAGCGCCAGAATCACGTAATAGAACAGCACGGGGCCGCCGCGCAGATTGGGAAGATCGGTGACGCCGCGCTCGACCCGCAGGAACAGGCCGCCCGAACCGCCGGACCACGGCCAGTTGTCGAAGCCGATGCGCGTGAACTCGGCGAAAGCGATGGTCAGCAGCGCGAAATAGACGCCGGCCAGCGAGAAGCGGAAGCCGAGGACCGCCGCCGCCGCGACCGCCGCGGCGACGCCGGCAAACAGGCCGATCCACGGGCCGATGCCGTAGTGGAAATAGAGTCCGGCGGCGATGTAGCCACCCAGCCCGACATAGAGCGCGTGGCCGAGCGAGAGCTGGCCGGCGAAGCCCATCATGATGTTCCAGGCCTGGCCGACATAGGCGAAGTACAGGATCAGGATCAGCACCGAGAGGCCGTAGCCGCCGAGCAGCGCCGGCGCGACCAGCAGCAGGATGAGCAGGATTGCGAGACCGACCGTCGTGCGGGTCATCGCTGGTCCTTGCGGCCGAGCAGGCCTTGCGGGCGCAGCAGCAGTACGACGATCAGCAGGCCGAAGCTGAACATGCTCTTGAGCGCGGGCTGCAGCAGCAGACCGGCCACCGCCTCGCTGACGCCGATCAGCAGGCCGCCCAGCAGCGCGCCGGTCATGCTGCCCAGCCCGCCGACAATGACGATGATGAAGGCGAGCAGCGTGTATTCGCTGGCGAGGAAGGGCGTCACCGGGATCAGGGTGGTCATCAGCGCGCCGGCTGCGCCGACGCAGGCGGCGCCGACGCCGAAGGTGATGGCGTACAGCTTGCGCACGTCGAGCCCGACGACCAGCGCGCCCATGTGGTTGTCGGCGGCGGCGCGGATCGACTTGCCGGTGCGGGTGCGCGTGAAGAACAGCCAGAGGAGTGCTGCGATCACCAGCGCCACGGCGGCCGCATGAACGCGCACCGCATCCAGCACCAGCGGCCCCAGTTCGTAGGAATCGAACTGCGAATCGAGCTGGACCGTCCGAGAATCGGGGCCCGCGATGGCAAGGCAGACGTTGGAGATCAGCGTGCCGACCGCCAGCAACAGCAGGAACTGCTGGTGCTCGGGCCGGGCGATGAAGGGCTGGATCAGCCCGCGTTGCAGGACGTAGCCGATGCAGAAGAACACGACGGCGATCAGCGGCAGGCTGTAGGTCGGATCGAGCTGCAAATAGTCGAAGCCCATCCAGGCGAGGTACATGCCGACGATCATCATCTCGCCATGCGCGAAGTTGACCACGCGCATGACGCCGAAGATCACCGACAGGCCGAGCGCCATCAGCCCGTACACCATGCCGGTCAGCAATCCCTTGCTGACCGCCTGGGCGAGAGAAAGAAGGAAGTCGTTCAAGTCCGGCGCTTGTCGTTCCAGCCCGGCTGCGGGAACGTGAGCTGCGCCTCGGCGGATTCCTTGGGCAGCACCACGGTCGGCTTGCGCTTCAGGTTCTGCAGCGCCGTGCCCTTGATGTTGACGTTCTGGCCCTTGGCGTCGAACTCGATCGGGCCGCCGACCATCACGTGCTCGTCGATCCTGGTCTTGCGCAGCGCGTCCATCAGCGCGTCGGGCTTGGTCGACTTGGCGGCGAGCCAGGCCTGCGCTGCGATCAGCAGCGCCTCGAAGGTGAAGCCCGCGTCGATGTCGATCTGCACGCCTGGGAACTTGGCGGTGTGATGCTTCTCCAGCACCTTGGTCATGTTCGACTTCGGATTGAGCCACGGCTGGATCGACAGCGTGTACTCGCTGTACTTGCCCATGCTCTTGATGAAGTCCTGCTCGTACATGCCGGGCGTGCCGGGATTGATGCTCATCGGCTCCCAGCGTTGCTTCACCATCTCCTGGACGATCAGCTTGGCGTCGTTCAGCCGGCAGATCGGCATCAGCATGTCGGCCTTGCTGGCCTTGGCCTTGGCGACCTCGACCGACAGGTCCTTGGCGGCGGCGTCATAGGTGATCATCTCGACGATCTCGTAGGGCATGCCGGCCTTGGGAAACATCGCCTTGATGCCATTCAGCATGGCGCTGCCAAACGTGTCGTTGATGCTGAGCAACACCGCGGTCTTGGGCGTGACGCCGGAGACCTGAAAGATCTCTTTCTGCAGGTCGAAGGCGCTCTTCAGCAGCATCGGC
>DASXQC010000018.1:0-5590 GCA_036493235.1 Reyranella sp. | reverse complement strand
GCTGCGCGCCGGGTTCACCGAGGTGTTGGTGACCGGGATGCTGATCAGATGGATCAGGGTCAGGCAGAGGCCGATCGCGATCGGGGCGAAGCCCTTCGGCGCGCTGCCGTGCGTCGCGCCCAGGATCACGAACAGGAAGCCAAAGGTCATCGCAACCTCGCAGGCGAAGCCCGCCGCCAGCGAGTAGCCGCCGGGCGAATGCTCGCCGAAGCCGTTGCTCGCAAAGCCGGCATGGACGTCGAAGCCCGCCTTGCCGCTGGCGATGGCGTAGAGCACCGCCGCTCCCGCGATCGCGCCAGCACCTGCGCCACGATGTAGGGCACGAGTTCGGCGGCCTTGAAGCGGCCGCCCGCCCACAGGCCGACCGACACGGCCGGATTGAGATGACAGCCCGAGACGTGGCCGATGGCGAAGGCCATCGTCAGGACCGTCAGGCCGAACGCGAGCGCCACGCCCGCGAAGCCAATCCCGAGTTGGGGAAACGCCGCGGCGAGCACCGCCGAGCCGCAACCGCCAAGAACCAGCCAGGCCGTGCCGATGAATTCGGCCGCAAGCTTGCGCGTCATTGCACCGCCCTCCCTTTGAGGTTCACGGGCAATGTCCGCCCGGAAAGACCTTCATCATAGGATGGGCGTCTGTGGCTGACGTTGATTTACCTCAAAGCGCCAGCAGACGGTCGAGCAGTGCACGGTCGGACCGGAGCGCGGCTGAGGGTCCGGCGAAACGCACGGCCCCCTTCTCCAGCACGTAGACGCGATCGGCCAGCGCCAGGGAGAACTCGATCCCCTGCTCGGCCAGCAGGATCGTCAGCCCCTGCGCCTTGAGCTCGCCGATCTTGGTCAGGAGCGCCTGGACCACCAGCGGTGCGAGACCTTCCGACGGTTCGTCCAGCAGCAGCAGTTCGGGATTGCCCATCAGCGTGCGGGCGATGGTCAGCATCTGCTGCTCGCCGCCGGACAGGAATCCGCTCTGCCGGTCGCGCAGGGCGTCCAGCACGGGAAAGAGCTCGGTGACGGTTTCGATCGTCCAGTGTCCGGGGCGCGCCGACGCGCGCCGCGCGACGTCGAGGTTCTCCCAGACCGAGAGCTCGGCGAACACGCGGCGATCCTCCGGCACGAAGCCGATGCCGGCGCGCGCGACCCGGTAGGGTGCCCAGCCGGTGATGTCGCCCGACTTGAAGCGGACGTGCCCCGTGTTGGGCGGCGTCAGTCCCATGACGGTGCGCATGGTCGTGGTCTTGCCGACGCCGTTGCGCCCGAGCAGGCACACGCATTCGCCCGGGTTGACCTCGAGTGAGATGCCGAACAGCACGCGGCTCAGCCCGTAGGCTGCATGGACGTCCTGCAGCTCCAGCAGGGCGCTCATCAGTGGTCCCCCAGGTAGACACGCCGGACCTCGGCGTCGGCGCGCACCGTCGCCGGGTCGCCGTAGGCGATGATGCGCCCCTGGTGCAGCACCGCGATCTTCTGCGCGATCGAGAACACCACCGCCATGTCGTGCTCGGTGAACAGCAGCGTCAGCCCGCGCTCGCGCGCTATCCGCTCGATCAGCGCGATCGACTCGTGAGTCTCGCTCGCCGACATGCCGGCGGTCGGCTCGTCGAGCAGCAGGATCTTGGGATCGCTCGCCAGCGCAATGCCGAGCTCGAGCTGTTTCTGGTTGCCGTAGGACAGCGTGCCCGCCGTCGTGTTTGCCTGGCCTGCGAGGCCGATCGAGGCGAGCAGCGCCTCGCAGTCGGCGCGATAGAGCCGCTCCGAGCGCGACCAGAAGTTCGGCCCCTGGCCGCGATGGATCAGGAACGCCGCCTGTACGTTCTCGAGCACGGTGAGCTTGGGAAAGATGTTGGTGCGCTGGAACGAGCGGCCCATGCCCATGCCGCATATCTTGTAGGGCGCCACACCGGTGATATCGCGCCCGTCGACCACGACGCGGCCGGCGGTCGGCTGCAGGTGGCCGGTGATGAGATTGAACAGCGTCGACTTGCCGGCGCCGTTCGGGCCGATCACTGCGGCGATCTCGCCTTCGGCCACCGCGAGGTCGACGTCGCTGACGGCGCGGAAGCCGCCGAACGACTTGGACAGGCCCTTCACCTCAAGCACGCTTCACCTCGACGCGGGTTGCCTCGGCAGGTCCTACCTCGGCACTGGCGGCGCCCTTTCTCTTGCGCCGCAGCCAGGCGAAGCCGGCCGACAGGCCGCCGACGATGCCGCCGGGGAAGACGAACAAGAGGACGAGCAGGATCGTGCCGAGGACGAGCGACCAGTACTCAGTGTAGGACGTGGTCTCCTGGTTCAGGATCACGAGCGTGGCCGCACCGACGACCGGACCCCAGAAATGGTCGATGCCGCCCAGGATGGTCATGATCATCACTTCGGCGGATTTCGGCCAGAAGACGTAGTCGGAGAAGACGCCGCGGCTGAAGATGCCGAACAGCGCGCCGGCGATGCCGGCGAAGCCGCCCGCGACCACGAAGGCGGCGAGCTCGTAGCGGCGCACGTCGACGCCGATCGCCGACGCCCGTTCGGCATTCTCGCGGATCGTTGTCAACATGCGGCCGAACGGCGACTTGATGATTCGCCGCATCGCCGCCAGCGACAGGCCGACCACCACCAGGGTCAATACGTAGAACTGGCCGGCAATGCGCAAGTCACCGAGCAGCGGGACCGAATTCATCCAGTCGAGATCGGGATAGGGCACGTCCGGCAGGCCCTGGTCGCCGCCGGTGACGTCGTTCCACTTGTAGGCGATCGCCCAGATGATCTGCGAGAAGGCCAACGACAGCATGGCGAAATAGATGCGCGTGAGCCGCACGCAGAAGAAGCCGAAGACCAGGGACGCAAACGCCGCGCCCAATGCCGCCGCCGGCAGGGCGATCGAGAACGGCAAGGCGTAGGTCTTCATCAGGATACCGCAGACATAAGCGCCGATGCCGAAATAGGCGACATGCCCGAACGAGACCAGGCCGGTCGTGCCGAGCAGGAGGTTGAGGCTCACGGCGAACAGGCCGCTGATCGCGATCTGAGTGGCGAGAAATACATCGTAACGCGAGCCGAGCCACGGCACGACCATGGCGGCAAGGAAGACGACGAGCGTCCAGGGAATGCGGCTGGCAAGATCGTTCGTCTTCATCGCATCGGCTTTCCGAACAGGCCCCAGGGACGGACGATCAGGATCACCGCCATCAGGGCGAACACCGAGAACAACGAGAAGCTCGGCAGGATGAGGATGCCGAACGACAGCACCTGGCCGTAGATGATCGAGCCCCAGAAGGTGCCCCAGAACGAGCCCAGGCCGCCGATCACCACGACGATGAACGCCTCGACGATGACCTCGACGTCCATGCCCGGCACGATGCTCTGGATCGGCGTGACCAGCGCGCCGGACAGGCCGGCGAGGAACGAGCTCGCCATGAACATGCCGGTGTAAAGCGCGCCGACGTTGGCGCCGAGCGCGCCCAGCATCTCGCGGTCGAGCGCTGCCGCGCGAACCATGCGTCCGGCCGAGCTGCGCGCCAGGATCAGCCAGCCACCTATCGCGATCGCCACACCGGCCAGCATGATGAACAGGTTGTAGACCGGCAGCACGGCACCGAAGATCTCGATGGCGCCCTCAAGGATGGCCGGGCGGGACACCGAGAGCTGCTGCGTGCCCCAGATCGCCTTGGCGGCATCTCCCAGAATCAGAACCAGCGCGTAGGTGAGCAGCAGCTGGTAGAGCTCCTCCTTGCCGTACATGTGGCGCAGCAGCAGCCGTTCTACGAGGCCACCCAGCACGGCGACGATCAGCGCCGCGAACAGCGCCGCCAGCCAGAAGCTCTCCAGCACGGGCGAGAGCCACTGCACGGCCTGCCAGGCGAGGTAGGCGCCAAGCATGTAGAACGAGCCGTGCGCGAAGTTCAGCACGCGCATTACGCCGAACACCAGCGACAGGCCCGACGCGATCAGGAACAGGAACATCGCCGTCGTCAGTCCGCCGAGGAACTGCGTGAACAGGAAAGACAAGTCAGTCATCGCCCAGCCTCTCGTGTCGCCCCGACCGGGAGCGCCGCAAGGATGCGGCCCCTCCCCCGTTCCGGGGGAGAAAGCCTGTCGTGTCTGGAGTTTGCAGAACCCTCACCCGGGAACGGCTTCGTGGCGCCGTTACTGCGTGTACGGTCCCTGCGAGAGGTACTTGGGGTCCTTCATGACGGCGAAGGGATAGCGATCGTCCTTCACCATCTGGCCCCAGAACTCGCCCATCACGGTCTCATGGGTCTTGGCGTCGAAGGTGAGCTTGCCGATCGGCGTGTCGAAGCTGAGGCCCAGCATCGCCTTGGCGACCGCCTCGGACTTGGTGCTGCCCGCCTTCTCGATGCCCGCCTTCAGCGCCAGGATCGACGCGTAGCCCATGATGGCCCAGCCGGAGGCATACTCCTGTTTGGTGAACTTCTTCAGGTTCTCGATGTAGGTCTTGTGCGCCGGCGGCTCATTCTCGGGCCAGATCACGGGATCATAGGTGTCGGACCAGATGCCGTAGGGATAGTCCTTACCGAGCGCCAGAGCGGCATCCGTCGTGCCGACCTCCCCGCCGTCGACCAGGCGGTTGTTGATCATCTTGAAGTAGCCCAGGGGTGCGGCCTGCTTGGCGAGGGTGACGAAGTCGCCACCGAACACGTCGCAGAACACCGCGTCGGGCTTCTTGCCCATCTGGGCGGTGATGAACGGCGTGAAGTCGGCCTGGCCGAGCTTGGGCCATTGCTGATCGACGATCTCGATGTCGGGACGCGCCTTCTTGATGTACTCGACGAAGGCGCCGACGGCATCGCGGCCATAGGCATAGTCGGGCGCGATCGTGGCGACCCGCTTCACGTCCTTCCACTGGGCGATGATCGACGCGCCGGTGCGGCCGTCGATGTCGGTATTGGAGGCGAGCCGGAAGATGTAGGGATGCAGGTTCGCCGGCGACACGAGCTGGATGGTCTTCGACGTCGGCGCGACGAAGACGATCTTGTTCTCCTTGGCGATGGTCGAGACCGCCGGCGCCTCCGCCGAGGTCAGCGTCCCCGACAGGAAGTCGACGCCGTTCTTGATGATGAGCTCACGCGCGAGGCGCACCGCCTCGTCGGCGCTCGCCTTGCTGTCCCGTGTCAGCAGCTCCAGCTTGCGGCCTTTGACGCCGCCGGCGGCATTGATCTCCTGCACGGCCATCTCGGCGCCCTTGACGATCGGGACGCCATAGACCGACGCGGGACCGGAGAGTGGCATTGGATAACCGATCTTGATCGGATCCTCGGCAGCCGCGGCCGCCGGAATGAGAGCCACAGCACAAATCATCGCCAATAGGCGCTGGGACGTCATGGACATCCTCCCTGTTTTCGATCGATTTTTTGGTTAACGCAGCTGGGGACTCGACTCGAACCACACAACGTCAAAGCTGTTCGGTTACGTACGCGTCCGCTGATCGCTACTTTTTTGCGCCGAGGAGTTGAGCGTGCCGCCGCAATAACGACTCGTCAAGCCGCGCCCTTTGGCTGAAGCGCGGCGGCGAGCGCGGCAATCAGCGGCGCGTCGTGCTCCGGCAACAGGACCTGCGGGTCGAGCGTGAGCACCCC
>DASXQC010000017.1:0-5683 GCA_036493235.1 Reyranella sp. | reverse complement strand
TAATGCCTGTGGCGAAGCCCTGTGACAACCGCCCCGGACGGCGGTCCCCGCAGCAACGTCCTGCTTTACGCCTCCGTTACCCTGAACACTCATTAAGCACGGAGGAATCCATGATCCTGAGACATGCCCTGCTCGCGGCCGTGATCGGCAGCCTCGCCGCCACCGCGGGCGCCCAGGCCCAGACGCCGTCGACAGCGCCGGGCCATCCTGCTCCCCGCATGGCCGACAAGGACATGACGGCCATGCCGACCGCGGCGGACGCCAGCAAGCTGATTGGCCGCAGCGTGACCAACGGCAAGAACGAAACGATCGGCAAGATCGAATCCGTCTACCTCGGCGCCAGCGGCAAGGTCGACAGCGTAATCGTCGGCGTCGGCGGCTTCCTGGGGGTCGGCGAACGCTATGCCCGCCTGCACTGGAAGGACCTGCAGGTCAGCGACAATGGCGAGAAGGTCGTGCTCAACATGAGCAAGGACCAGCTCAAGGCGATGGCGCCGTACAAATACAAGGACGATGCCGAGCGCGGCCAGGTGTTCAACGACCGCGGCGTCTGGAAGGATGACAGCCGCGCGGCCGCCGATGCTCGCGCCACTACCGGCAGCGCCGCCACTGACAACCGCGACCGCACGATGGCCGACAATCGCTCGACGGCGAACACCGAGTCGACCGGCGACTTCAACGCCCAGGGCAACCTCTCGGCCAACGCCGTGATCGGCACCAAGGTGAAGAACGACGCCAAGGACACCGTCGGCTCCGTCGAGGACCTCTATGTCGACGGCTCGGGCAGCATCAAGACAGTGGTGATCTCGGTCGGCGGCTTCCTCGGCGTCGGCGCCAAGGACGTCGCGGTGAAGTGGAGCGACCTCAAGCAGAGCCGCGACGGCAAGTCGGTCGTGCTGACCACCAGCATGAGCAAGGACGACCTGAAGGCCATGCCTGACTACAAGTATGAGCGTCGCCAGGCGGCCGCGCCGGACAACAATCCGCGAACCATGACCAAGTAGGTCTCGCATAGCAGATGAGCAAAAGGCCCCTCCAACCGGAGGGGCCTTTTTTCATCCGGGCATGACAGGATATCGTGATCATGGAGCGTCGACATCGGCTCATGCAGCCTCGACGTTGGCGGGACGAGGAGATCGACGATGTCCGATGCAGCTCGTCACCCGGCAGCAAAACGGCGATGGTTGTTGATCGGCGGCGGCATCGCGATTGTCGTGCTGGCTATCGCCGCCTGGTTCGCCTTCGCCGGGACCGGTAGACCTCCAGCGACCACTGCCACCGCGATGCCGGCGCCGGCGGTCAGTGTTCGTCCCGTTGCGACGCGCCCGGTCAGCCGGGCTTTCGAATTCGTCGGCCGCATCAAGGCGGTGAACATCGTCGAGGTGCGGGCCCGCATCGAGGGCTTCCTCGACAAGGTCCTGTTCACCGAAGGCCAGGACGTGAAGTCCGGCGACCTGCTGTACCAGATCGAGAAGGTGCAGTTTCAGTCGGCGCTCGACCAGGCCAAGGGAAACTTGCTGGTCGCCGACGCCGCGGTGGTCAACGCCAAGCTCGAGTACGACCGTCAGGTCGGCCTGGTGCAGCGGCAGTACACGCCGCAGTCTGTGCTCGACAAGGACAAGGCCGATCTCGACGCCGCCACCGGCCGCAAGATGCAGGCCGAGGCCGCCGTCACCCAGGCGCAGGCCAATCTCGACTACACCGACATCCGCTCGCCAATCGACGGTCGCATCGGCCGCACCACGCGGACCGTCGGCAATCTCGTCAATCCGGCGAGCGGCGTGCTGGCGACCATCGTCAGCCAGGACCCGACCTACGTGATCTTCCCGGTGAGCGTGAAGGACCTCGAGACGATCCGTGAGGCGCGCCGCAAGGAAGGCGGCGGCATGGCCAAGATCGAGATCGACGTACGGCTCGCCAATGGCCAGCGCTATGGGCAGAAGGGCACCTGGAACCTGACCGATCCGCAGGTCGACCAGACCACCGACAGCCTGATCATGCGGGCGACCATCCCCAATCCCGACCGCATGCTGATCGACGGCCAGTTCGTGACCGCCATCATCCGCGAGCGCGCCGAGGAGCCGCGGCTGGTCGTGCCTCAGGCGGCGCTGCAGATCGACCAGGCGGGATCGTACGTGCTGGTGGTCGACGACCAGCACAGGGTCGAGCGCCGCCCGGTGAAGACCGGCGAGAACATCGGCGCCGACATCGTCGTCAACACGGGCCTCAAGGTCGGCGACAAGGTAATCGTCGACGGCATGCAGAAGGTCCGGCCCGGCGTCGCCGTGCAGGAGACGGTGCTTCAATGATCTCCGGCATCTTCATCGACCGGCCGCGGCTGGCCTTCGTCGTCTCGATCGTCATCACGCTGGCAGGCCTGCTGGCAATCACCTCGATCCCGGTGGCGCAGTTCCCCGACATCGTGCCGCCGCAGGTCTCGCTCACCTCCCTCTATCCGGGCGCCGACGCCGACACGGTCGAGCGCACGGTGGCGCAACCGATCGAGCAGCAGATCAACGGCGTCGATAACGCGCTCTACTACCAGTCGGCCAGCGGCGCCGACGGCAGCTACACGCTCACCGTCACCTTCGCGCTCGGCACCGACCCCGACATCAACACCGTGAACGTGCAGAACCGCGCACAGCTCGCCACACCGCAGCTGCCGCAGGAGGTGCAGCGCCAGGGGCTGGTGATCCGCAAGAAATCGGCGGCGCTGCTGCAGATCATCACCATCACCTCGCCCAAGCACACGCGCGACGCGCTCTATCTCAGCAACTACGCCACCATCAACGTGGTCGACCCGCTGGCACGCATCCGCGGCGTTGGCCAGGCGACGCTGTTCGGGCCGCTCGACTATTCGCTCCGGCTTTGGATCGACCCCGACAAGCTCGCCAGCTTCAACCTGACCCCGGCCGACGTGGTCGCCGCCGTGCAGAGCCAGAACCTGCAGGCCGCGCTCGGCCGCATCGGCTCGGCGCCAGTGCCGGCCAACCAGCAGCTTCAGCTCACCATCGTGACCGAGGGCCGGCTGAGCGATCCCCGGCAGTTCGAGGACATCATCGTGCGCGCCAATCGCGACGGCTCGGTGGTGCGCGTCAAGGACATCGCCCGGGTCGACATGGGCGCCAAGACGCAGGAGCGCTATAGCCGCTTCAACGGCCTGCCCACCGCGGCGATCGGCATCTACCAGTCGCCCGGCGCCAACGCGGTCGCGGTGGCGGAAGAAGTGCGCAAGACCATGGAGGACCTGAAAAAGGCTTTCCCGGAGGACGTTGGGTACGACCTCTTGTGGGACAACACGATCTTCGTGACGGCGACCGTAGAGGAAGTGGTCCGCACACTGGTCATCGCCTTCGTGCTGGTGGCGATCGTGGTGTTCCTGTTCCTCGGCAAGCTCCGCACGACGCTCATTCCCCTGGTGGCGGTACCGGTGTCGATCATCGGCACCTTCGCGGTGATGCTGGCGATCGGTTACACCGCCAACACCGTGTCGCTGCTGGCGCTGGTGGTCGCCATCGGCATCGTGGTCGACGATGCGATCGTCGTGATCGAGAACGTCGAGCGCGTGATCGAGGAGCGACCCGATCTCTCGATCGCCGAGGCGACCAAACTCGCGATGTCGGAGATCACCGGCCCGGTGATCGCCATCACCCTGGTGCTGCTGTCGGTGTTCGTCCCGGTGGCGTTCCTGCCGGGCCTGAGCGGCACGCTGTTCCGCCAGTTCGCGGTCGCGGTCTCGACCTCGATGGTGATCTCGGCGATCAACGCGCTGACCCTCAGCCCGGCGCTCTGCTCGGTGCTGCTGAAACGCGGCGAGACCGGGCGCGGAATCATGCGCCATGTGCTGCACGCGATCGACTGGAGCCGCGACGGCTACGCCTCGATCGTGCGGCGGCTGGTCAGGATCTCGGTGATCACCGTGATCGCCGTGCCGATCGCCGCCGCGGTGGCCTTCGGCGTGTACAGCATCACGCCCAAAGGCTTCCTGCCGGCCGAGGACCAGGGCGGGTTCTTCGCCGCGATGCGCCTGCCCGAAGGAGCCTCCCTCAACCGCACCGAAGCGATCGTCGCCCAAGTCGAGGACATCCTCCGGCCGATCCCCGGCGTGCAGGGCGTGCTGTCGGTGGTGGGCCTGAACTTCATCGACTACGTGGCCGCGCCCAACCAGGCCTTCTTCGTGATCCGACTCAAGCCCTACGACCAGCGACCCGATCCGTCGCAGAGCGTCGACGCGATCATCGCCAAGCTGCGGCCGCAACTCGCCGCCATCCCGGGCGCCATCGTGTTCCCCTTCAACCTGCCGCCGATCTTCGGCCTCGGCAGCACCGGCGGCTTCCAGTACGTGCTGAAGGCATTGCAGGGCCAGTCGCCGACCGAGCTGGCCGCGGTGGCTCGAGCATTGCAGATTTCGGCCAACGCCCAGCCCGAGCTCGCGGGCGTGTTCAGCACCTTCGCCGCCGAGACGCCGCAGGTGCATCTCGACATCGACCGCGACAAGGCGCAGGTGCTGGGCGTCAAGGTGAGCGACATCTTCAACGCCCTGCAGTCGACCTTGGGCGGCTACTACGTCAACGACTTCAACCTGTTCGGCCGCACCTGGCAGGTGAACGTCCAGGCCGATTCGCACTTCCGTGACGCGATCGACGACATCTACCGCGTCTATGTCCGCACCAGCGCGGGCACCATGGTGCCGATCCGCGCGCTGGCACAGGCGCGGCTGATCCAGGGACCGCAGGCAGTGATCCGCTACAACGGCTCGCGTGCCGCGGTGATCAACGGCGGGCCGAAGCCCGGCTTCAGCTCGGGCCAGGCGATCGCCGCCATGGAGCGGTTGTCGGGCAGCACGCTGCCCTCGGGCTACGGCTTCGAATGGACCGGCACCGCCTTCCAGGAGAAGGCGGCCGGCGGCCAGACCGGCATCGTGCTCGGCCTCGCAGTGCTGTTCGCCTACCTGTTCCTGGTTGCGCTCTACGAGAGCTGGAACATCCCGCTGCCGGTGCTGCTGTCGGTCACGGTCGGCCTGATGGGCGCCATTGTCGCCGTCCTGCTGTCCGGCCTGGCGTTCGACGTCTACGCCCAGATCGGCCTGGTCGTGCTGGTCGCGCTGGCGGCCAAGAACAGCATCCTGATCGTCGAATTCGCCGTCCAGCAGCGGCAGGCCGGCAAGTCGATCCCCGAGTCGGCGATCGAGGGCGCCCGGCTGCGCTTCCGGCCGGTGATGATGACCAGCTTCGCCTTCATCCTCGGCCTGCTGCCTCTGGTGATCGCCGAAGGCCCGAGCGCGCTCAGCCGCCGCGCCATCGGCACGCCGGTGTTCGGTGGCATGATTGCCGCGGCGTTTGTCGGCATCCTCCTGACCCCGTCGCTGTACGTGGTGTTCCAGCGCCTGCGCGAGAGCGTGTCGGCGCGAAAGCCGATCCCGGACCCGATTCCCACAAAGAAGGCAATCGAGACGCTCTAGCGCGAAGTTGCTTTTCGTCGAATCGCCCTTGGCGGGAGTCCACACGAGTCCACTCGGGTGTGGACCGGTTGGATGCCGATGGCACAAGGGTTTCGGGCCAGGAGTCCACGAATCCACCGACTTTGTCCCCCTGAAAAAACACCTCATTCAGGGGCGCGGGCTGAAATGCCGATGCCATCGGGATTTCAGCCCCAAGAGCGACAGCAGGCGCAGCACGATCAT
>DASXQC010000016.1:0-9134 GCA_036493235.1 Reyranella sp. | reverse complement strand
CACCGGGATCTTGCCGATCTTCTTGCTGAGGGTCATGACCGTGGCGATCACGTCCTTCTCGGTCGCCTTGCCGCGCACGTTCTCGAGCAGCTTCATGACGTTGGCCGGCGAGAAGAAGTGCATGCCGATCACGTCGCCCGGGCGCTGTGTGTACTGGGCGATCTGGTTGACGTCCAAACCCGAGGTGTTGGTCGCGAGAACCGCACCCGGCTTGGCGACGGCGTCGAGCTGCTTGAAGACACCTTCCTTCACTTCCATGGTCTCGAACACCGCCTCGATGATGACATCGGCGTCCTTGAGACCGTCGTAGCTGAGCGTCGGTGTGATCAGTGCCATGCGCTTCTCGACATCCTCTGCCTTCATGCCGCCGCGCTTGGCGGTGTTCTCGTAGTTGGTGCGGATGGTCTTGAGGCCGCGATCGAGCGCTTCCTGCTTCACCTCGAGCAGCGTCACCGGGATGCCGGCGCTGGCGAAGTTCATGGCGATGCCGCCGCCCATCGTGCCGGCGCCGACAATACCGGCCGTCTTGATAACGCGCTGCGGTGTGTCGGCCGGCACGTCGAGCACCTTGGCCGCCTCGCGCTCGGCAAAGAAGTAGTAGCGCTGCGCCGCCGACTCCTGAGAGGTCAGCAGTTCGACGAACAGCTCGCGCTCGCGCTTCATGCCCTCGTCGAACGGCAGCTCGACGGCGGCCTGCACGCACTTGATGATGTTCCACGGCGCCTTGAAGCCGCGGGCGCGGCGGGCGATCGCTTTCTCGGTCTCCTTGAACAGGTCGGGCGATTCCAGCGTCACCGTGAGGTCGCGCACGCGCCGGCGCGGCGCGTTCTGTGCCACCAGCATCTGGGCATGTGCCACGGCGCCGACCAGCAGGTCGTCGCCCTCGACCAGCGCATCGACGATGCCCTTGCTCTTGGCCTCGGGCGCGGGGATGTGCCGGCCCGAGAGGATGGCATCCAATGCGTACTTGGCGCCGGTGAGACGCGGCAGGCGCTGGGTGCCGCCAGCGCCCGGCAGCAGGCCGAGATGAACCTCGGGCAGGCCGACGCGCGTGCTCGGCAGCGCGACGCGATAGTGCGCGCCGAGCGCGGTCTCGAGGCCGCCGCCGAGCGGCGTGCCGTGCAGAGCGGCGACGACGATCTTCGGGCAGTTCTCCATCGTCGCGATGACGTCGTTCAGGTTGGCGCCCGACGGCGGCTTGCCGAACTCGCGGATGTCGGCGCCGGCGATGAAGGTGCGGCCGCCGCCGATCAGCACGATCGCGTCGATGTTGGCATCGGCGCCGAACGCCTCGATGCCCGACTTGATGCCGTCGCGCACCGCGGCCGCCAGCGCGTTCACCGGCGGATTGTTGACGGTGAGGATGCCGATTCGCCCCTGCGTGGAGCGAAGCACTGCGTCGGACATGGCGTTTCTTCCCTTGATGATCTCGGAGCCGGTCTTAGCAATCCCGGTGGCCGTCGCCCAGCGACCGTTGGTTTCGCCGTGCGAAGACGTGTGTATATGCACAGCCTAGCCCGCCCCCGATGCGGCGGCTATGCAGCGGCGAAAGAAATGTTCTGGGGAGGACATGAGAATGCCGATCAAGACGACGCGCCGCATTGTGCTGGGCGCAGGCCTCGTGCTCGGGGCGCCATCGATCGTGCGCGCGGAAGGCACGTGGCCGAACAAGCCGATCACCATCGTCGTCAACTTTCCTGCAGGCGGCCTGACGGATGGCATTGCCCGTGCCTTCGGCCAGGCGGTGCAGCAGGCGACCGGCCAGCAGGTGATCATCGACAACAAGCCGGGGGCCTCGGGTAATATCGGCGCGGCGCTGGTCGCCCGTTCGCCGGCCGACGGCTACACCTTCCTGCATTCGGTCTCGAGCACGCTGGTGCAGAACCGGGTGATGTTCAAGCAGCTGGGTTTCGACCCGGACAAGGACTTCACCATCGTCTCGGGCACCTCGTCGGGCGTGCTGCCGGTCGTGGTGCACAAGACGACGCCGGCCGAGATCAGGGACCTCAAGTCGTTCATCGACTACGCCAAGGGCAGGAAGATCAACTGGGGCTCGTGGGCGCTCGGCTCCTCGTCGCACATCTTCGCCCAACGGCTGAACGAGCTCTACGGACTCGGCATCGAGGTCGTGACCTACAAGGGCGAGGCGCCGATGTGGCAGGACATGGGCTCGGGCTCGCTGCAGGCGGCGATGGGCAGCCCGCAGGCGATGAACGCGCTGCTGGTGAAGGGCGACGTGCGGCCGATCGTGGCGCCGTCGACGGTGCGCTACGTCAAGCTGCCCGACGTGCCAACCTCGCGCGAGCAGGGCTTCGACGATCCGGCGCTCACCGTGCGCGGCTGGCTGGCACTTGCGGCGCCGGCGGCGACACCGAAGGAGGTCGTCCAGCGCATGTCCGACCTGTGGGTCGCGGCGGCCGACTCCGCGCCCGGCAGGAAGATGATGGAAGGCTTCGGCCTCACCGAGAAGCCGCTCACCCACCAGCAGGTGATGGCCGACTACGAGGTCTTGAAGAAGATCCTGATCCCGCTGATCGTGTCGCTGGGCATCAAGCCGG
This sequence comes from Reyranella sp., assembly GCA_036493235.1. Taxonomy (GTDB): domain Bacteria; phylum Pseudomonadota; class Alphaproteobacteria; order Reyranellales; family Reyranellaceae; genus Reyranella. The sequence goes on along the minus strand of DASXQC010000016.1, from coordinate 6,576 downwards.
AATAGGGGAGCGCGAATGCCGATCACGAAGGACGAGGTCGTCGCCCTGGCGGTCGCCTTCCATGATGTCGTGAAGACCGGTGGCACGGCGGCGGAGCAGGCCCGGTTCTTCCTCCATCCCGAGCCGCGCATCTTCATCCTGCATGGCGAGGATGTGTCGTTACAGGCGAACTACGAGATCCATCAGCGGATGACCGACGAACGCCATCTAGTGATCGAGCCCTGGGATGTCACGCTGCTCAGCGAGTCACCCGAACGGGCGCGCGCGGTCGGCACCATCTATTGGGAAGGCCGCCTCAAGGACTCGCCGGACGGCGCCTTGATCAAGTGCATCGTCGGCGAGGACTGGGTCGTGCAGCGGCGGCCGTCGGGCGAGCTGAAGATCGCGCTCTACGTGAACGCCTATCATCGCTTCCTGCCCGATGGCGCGCCGATCGATCTGAAATAGTCAGTGCCGGAAGTGGTGATGATGGATCACCAGCGCCCGGCGCACCGGCAATGCGTAGTAGTAGACCGGCTGTGGGATGTAGACCGGCACCTCGACCACTTGCGGCACCGGCACCTCGACGACGGCCGGCGGCGGCGGCGCGGGTGTGCCGCGCAGGATTGTCGGCGTCTCGTCGTTGGCGGCGAGGGCCGGCGTGGCGGCCAGGATCAGCAGCGCCGCCAGCCGCTTCATGACGACACCCGCTTGAGCGTCTCGGCCAACCAGCGGGCGATGCCGGTCATGCGTGCATCCTCGTGCTGCTGGCCCATCAGCTGCACGCCCACCGGCATGCCGCCGACGCTCATCAGCGGCACGGTGACGACCGGCGCGAACAGCATCGACGAGGGCGCGTTGAACACGAAGTCGCCGGTCGGCCGCGCCGCCAGCGGCTGGCCGGGCTTGTCGCCTTCCCAGATCGGCGCGGGGCCAGGGCAGGCGAGGGTGATCGACGCGTCGGCGAGCGAGGCGACGGCGGCGTGGGTAGCCTGCGCCGCCTGACGTGCCAGCAGGTTGGTGCGGTACTGGTCGGGCGTCATCGCCTCGGCCTTGAACAGCGCCTGCTTGGCGCGCTCGCTGAGGCCGTCGGGAGAGGCATCGAGCATGCCGCGCTGGTACCAGCGGTTCTCCCAGCTCGTGATGCCGTTGCAGATCGCGCGGGCGTTGGCGATTGCCTTCTCGAGCCCTTCGACGAACGGATGATCGCCGCGATGGATCAACGTGACGCCGGCCGCCGTGAGCTCGCCCAGCACCTTTGCAAAGCCTGCCTTGGTCGCGGCATCGACTTCGGACCAGCCCTCGGTCTCCAGCACGATCAGCCGGTTGGGCCTGATCGCGGCCGGCAAGGTGTCGGGACCCATCAGGCCGAGAGAGCCGCGATCGCCGCCGCAGCGCTTGGCGATCTCGATCGCCACCTGCCACATGTCCTCGAGGCTGTTGGCGTGCGGGCCGTGCGTGCTCATGCTGGTCGCCAGCCGCTCGCCGCGATTGATGCCGCCCTGCGTCGGCTTGAGCGCGAAGTTGCCGCAATAGGCGGCCGGCCGGATGATCGAGCCGCCGACCTGCGTGCCGATCGCCGCCGGCACCATGTTGGCGCCGACCGCAGCCGCCGAGCCCGACGAGGAGCCGCCCGGCGTGCGCTTGGGATCGAACGGATTGGTAGTGGCGCCGGGCTGCGAGCCGCCTAATTCGGCCGTCACTGTTTTGGCGAGGATCACCGCGCCCGCCTGGCGCAGCGCCCACACGGCAGCATTGTCGCGCTTGGGGAAGTTCCCCTTCATCGCCTCGCAGCCCATCTCGGTGGGCATGTCCTTGGTCTCGAGCAGATCCTTGATGGCGATCGGCATGCCGTCGATCAGCGACAGAGGCTTGCCGGTCTTCCAGCGCTCGGCGCTGGCGTCGGCCGATGCGCGGGCGCCGGCTTCATTCATCGCGGTGAACGCCTTCACCACCGGCTCGCGCGCGGAGATCGTCTCGAGGCAGCGCTCGAGATAGGCGCGCGGGCTGTCGTTGCCGTCGGTGAAGCGGCGGGCGGCATCGTGGAAAGTGAGCGGCTGGTAGTCGGCGTATGCGGTCATGTCTGGTAGCCTATCGTCATTTCCTGCCCCGTCCTACGGGGGAGGTGGCGCGGTATTCCGCGACGGAGGGGGAAGAGAGCATGGTATTCGCCGGCCTGAACTACCTTGCGATATTGCTTGCGGCCTTGGCGGCCTTCGGCTGGGGCGCGATCTACTACATGACCCTGTCGAAGCAGTGGCTGGCTGCGGTCGGCATCAGCAAGGAGCAGATGCAGACTGGACGCTCGGCGGCGCCGTTCATCATCTCCTTCGCGGCTCTGGTCATCATGTCCTGGGTCCTCGCCGGCACTGTCGGCCATCTCGGCCCGGGCCAGGTGACCGTCAAGAACGGCATCATCTCCGGCCTGTTCCTGTGGCTGGGCTTCATCGCCACCACGGTGTTCGTCAACAACGCCTACCCCGGTCGTAAGTACAGCCTGTCGGTGATCGACAGCATCCATTGGCTGGGTGTCGTCGTTATCGAGGGCGCCGTCATTGGCGCGATGGGTGTTTAACGAATGAAGCGACCGCGCATCGAGGGTTACGCCGTCATCTCCAAGGAGGGCATGATCGCCACGTCGGACGGTCATTTCCCCGAGGGGATCAAGATCCCGGCCGACCACGAGTTCTACCAGGACTCGGTCGACCGCGCGTCGGCGGTCGTCAACGGCCGTCACTCGGCCGAGGGTGGCCCGAAGGAGCATGAGCGTCGCCGCATCATCCTGACCCGCCGCGTCGACGTCCTGACGCCCGACCCGGACAACCCCAATGCGATCCTGTGGAACCCGGCGACCGCGCCGTTCGAAGAGGCTTGGGCCAAGCTCGGCCTCGACGGCGGCGTGGCGGCGGTGGTGGGCGGCACCGACACGTTCGGCCTGTTCCTGACGATCGGCTACGACGTCTTCTATCTTACGAAGACCGAGGCCAGCGTGCCGCGCGGCCGGCCGGTATTTCCCGGCGTCGGCACCACGACCACGGCGGAAGAGGTCATGACCAAGGCCGGCCTGGTCCACAAGGGCCCGCGCGTGCTCGACGCCTCGGTCAACTGCCGGGTCGAGGAGTGGGTAAAGCGCTAGCGCGAAGTTGCTTTTCGTCGAATCGCCCTTGCCGGGAGTCCACGAGAGTCCATTCGGGTGTGGACCGGTTGGATGCCGATGGCACAAGGGCTTCGGGCCAGGAGTCCACGAATCCGCCGACTTTCCACCCTGAAAAAACACCTTCATTGGAACGCACCACTCCCGTGGCGCTCGGAAATCATGAGCACTACGGGAGTGGCGCGGTCCGATGAGCATTATCATGCGCGCGACACTGCATCAGCTCGCGCCGAACACCTATTAGGGACAATGGCCGAGAGAAAAGCCGCTGTTTCCAGGCCTCGAATCGCCCGCTATTGCCCATAATGAGCTCGCTGCGAGCGCCAGAGTCGCGACCTTTGACGGTCCGGAGCGAAATTTCCCAAGGAATCGCTCGCCGCCGCGTTGGAAATTTGTGTGTCGACCAAAAAGAAAAATCTGCGCGCCCAGCGATGGGCGCGCTTCCAGCGACGACCACGCCGCTCACGGCATCAAAAGTCGACGACCAGCCCGTCGTGCGCGGCTTCGAGCGAAATTTCTTTTTGGCGGTCGAGTAATTCGGCGCTCATGTGGGTGACGATGGTGCGCTTGGGCCGGATGTCGGCGAGATGCTTCGTTAGGGTCGTGTAGTCGATGTGGTACTTCATGACCTTGTCGAAGAAGTAGGCCTCGCAGATGAACAGATCGGCGTCGCGGCCAGCCGGGATCAGCTCCTCGACCCATTCGGTGTCGCCTGAATAGGTCAGCACCTTGCCCTCGGTCTCGACCCGCAGCGCATAGGACGGTGCGCCGCTGTAGTGCTTCATCAGGTAGGGCGTGACGTGCAGGCCGTGGATTTCGACGCGCTCATGCAGCGCCAATTCCCGGATTGTGAACGGATACTTGCGCTCGACCTTGGTCGAGCCGGCGAACATCGCCTCCATCACCGTCATCAGCCGCGCCTCGAAGCCGGGCGGACCAGCGAGCGTGAGCGGCGTCGTCCGGCGGCTGATGAGCTGGGCGTCGAGCAGAAAGAAGGGGAGGCCGCCGAAATGGTCGCCGTGCAGGTGGCTCACCAGCACGGTCGAGATGCCGTTGGGATCGACACCCCATTTGCGGATCGCCACCATCGACGAGGCGCCGCAATCGATCAGCACATTGCCGCCCTGGGCGCGCGTGAGATGGAAGCAGGTGTTGAAGCGGCCGCCACTGCCGAAAGCGTCACCGGAACCGAGGAACTGAAGGCGCATCGCGGGATTCTGCCACGGTCCAGAGGATGAAGGCGAGGTCTTGTGCTTGGGGGCGAGCCACTCCAACCCTTCTGTCATCCCTCCTGAGCGCAGCGAAGGACCTCATGGCGATTGCGAGGGGTGTGCTCGTTGAAGCCCCATGAGGTCCTTCGCTACGCTCCGAACGACAGAGAGGCAGATTGCTACGGGCCCGCCTTCAGCCGCGCGAGTTCTTCCTCCAGCTCCTTGATGCGGGCGACCAGCTTGTTGATGCCGGGGGCGATCTCGGCCTCGCTGTAGCGCGGGACGATGTGCTGGGTGCAGTTGACGTCCCACGCCTCGAGCGTGAACACGATCGCGCGCTGCGGCCGCGCCTTGTAGGCGGGCTCGACCAGCCGCTCCATCAGCTCCGTATCGTTCTCGACCACCCGCGCGCGGCCCCACAGCTTCAGCCGCTGTTGGGTGGCGAAGTGCAGGATGAACATGTGCGCGCGGTCGTTCTCCTTGAGATGGCCGAGCGTGATGTACTGCCGGTTGCCGGCGAAATCGGCAAAGGCCAGCGTGTGGCTGCCGATCGTCTTCAGGAAGCCCGGCGGCCCGCCGCGATGCTGTATATAAGGTCGGCCGTCGGCGCTGGCCGTCGCGAAGAAGAAGGTGTCGATGACGCCGAGGAACTGGCGGAGATCGTCGGTGATCTCCGTCTTCCACTCCCGCCCCTCGAACATCGGCCGCGATCCCAGACGCGCCTGCTCCGCTTTCACTGCGTCGGAGAACAGGACGTCTTCGGGACTGCTCATGGTCTGGCCTCCTACGCAGCGAAAGGTGGCTACTCCAGCTTCTTGCCCATCTGGCCGGCGACTTCCTGGATGAACTGCCAGGCGACGCGGCCGGAGCGCGCCCCGCGCGTCACCGACCATTCCCGTGCCTGCCGCTGCAACTCCTCGACCGGCACGTCGAGGCCGTAGCGTTTGGCGTAGGCCTCGATGATGGCGAAGAAGGTGTCCTGGTCGGCGTTGTGGAAACCAAGCCACAAGCCGAAGCGATCCGACAGCGAGACTTTCTCTTCCACGGCCTCGGACGGATTGATGGCGGTCGAGCGCTCGTTCTCGATCATGTCGCGCGGCATCAGGTGGCGGCGGTTGGAGGTGGCGTAGAACACCACGTTCTCCGGCCGGCCCTCGATACCGCCCTCGAGCACCGCCTTGAGGGACTTGTAGGCCGCGTCCTGCCCGTCGAACGAAAGGTCGTCGCAGAACACCACGAACCGCCGGTCGCTCTCGCGGATGCGGGCGAGCAGGGCGGGCAGCGACGGGATGTCCTCGCGATGGATCTCGATCAGCGCCAGCGGGCCCGGCGGGCCGCCCATCTCGCGGTTCACCTGGGCATGGACTGCCTTCACGATCGAGCTCTTGCCCGCGCCGCGCGAGCCCCACAACAGGGCGTTGTTGGCCGGCAGGCCCTTGGCGAAGCGGCGGGTGTTCTCCAGCAGGGTCTCCTTTTGCCGGTCGATGCCCTGCAAAAGGTCGAGTTCGACCCGGTTGACCTTGGCTACGGCCTCCAGCCGGTGGCCGGCGGCGTGCCAGACATATGCTTCTGCACCTTTGATGTCGGCCCCCTTCGGGGCCGGTGGGGCGAGGCGGTCGAGCGCCTCGACGATACGGGTAAGCGTGGCTTTAAGGTCTTGATCCATCGTCATCCAGGGCCCATTTCGGGCCGAAAAGGGGGCGACCATATCGCTCCGCCCTTGCGTTGCAAAGCGGCCTAGGGTGGTTATAGTCCGCGCGCTTTTTCGACCGCCTCGCGCTTTGGCCGCCATGTGGCCAAAGTGCTTTGAAGAATCGGAGCAGGGACGATGTTCATCTCGGAAGCGTGGGCTCAGGGCGCCGGTGCCGGCGGCTCGGATTTCCTCGTCCAGCTTTTCCCGCTGGTCCTCATTTTCGTCGTCTTCTACTTCCTGCTGATCCGCCCGCAGCAATCCAAGGCGAAGCAGCAGCGCGAGATGCTGGCCGGCGTGAAGCGCGGCGACCGCGTGGTCACCGGTGGTGGCATCATCGGCCTGGTCACCAAGGTGATCGGCGACAATGAGCTGCAGGTGGAACTCGCAGAAGGCGTGCGGGTGCGCATCATCAAGCAGACCATCACCGACATCATCACCCGCGGCGAATCGGTGCGCGGAGCCAAGGAGTCCGACGAGGACGACAAGCCGATGCTGCCGGTCAAGGCGGCACAGCCGGCCGAGCGCAAGAGCCTGCTGGG
>DASXQC010000015.1:0-15514 GCA_036493235.1 Reyranella sp. | reverse complement strand
CGGGATAGGTGTCGTCGAGATACTCGCAGATCGTGCCGCTCTCGTAGAGCGAGCGGCCGTCGTCGAGGATCAGCGTGGGAATGACGCCCAGCGGATTGATCTTCAGGTATTCGGGCGAATGGTGCTCCATCGCCATCATGTCGACCAGGCGGCTCTCGAACTCGAGCCCCTTCTCGGCAAGGCACAGGCGAACACGGCGTGAGGCGCTCGACCTCCAGGCATGATGCAAGACCAGCATCGGAACTCTCTCAACTTTGCAGGATTTTACTCGCGGGCCGGACGCCACTCCGGCTGGTCATGTTTAGGCTACCTACGCACCGTGAGGTCATGACCGCTAGCCAACGGATTTCCGCTATTGGGTGTTTCTTGTCCCTCCCCTCGGCTCCCGTGCGTTCAGCTGCGTGTCTGCATTCCACGCCGCCGCGAGAACCTTTTATTTACGCGGCAAATCCTGTTTGGGAAATGGCGCCGACGGCCGCCGTGTGGACAAAAGTGCTACAGGCCATCTTCTCCATAATTGCTGCAGTGCCACATGAGGAACGGAGATGACTTCTTCTTCTTCCAATGCGCTGAACAACTTGAGCCCAAGCGGTAATGCCAAAGAAGTAGCGGCTAGCCCGTCTTCCGTCAGACGGGACGGCAGCCGGGGGACCGCAACCAGAAGAGCATTCCCCTCGTGCCGCCGCACGAAAGCGACGACGTGGTCCGCCAGCGGGCCCTTGGTCGTCAGCGGCTCATAGCTACCCTTGACGAACAGTTCGGGCATTACCTTCCGCAGGCCGAGGGCTTGGGCGATCAGCGCCTGCTTGATCGCTCCGTTCCGCCAGGTTGCCGTCCCCAGGAGCTTTTCCCGCAGCGCGAAGTCGACCGGCCGGCGGTTGTCGGGATCGACCAGGCTGAAATCCCAGAGCTCGGTCCCCTGGAAGAGGTCGGGCACGCCCGGCACGGTCAGCCGCAGCAGGGTTTGCGCTAGGCTGTTGGTGATGCCGGCGGGGATAATGCCCTGGATGAAGGCAAAGATGTCGGCCCGCAGGGTCTCCGCGCGGTCCTCGACGACCAGCCGGTGCAGGAGATCGCGCGCCGCCGTCTCATAGGCCTCGTTGGGATCGGACCAGTCGGACACGAGCTTGGCTTCGCGCAATGCCTTCTGCTGCCAGCCTTCGAGTCGCTGGGCGAAGGCGGCGCAGCCGACGGCGTCCTCCAGCGCGAGGTCGAGCGGCCAGGCACCGACGATCGTCTGCAGCAGAATGGCGATGTCGGCCTTATTGGGTAGTCCGGATGCGCAGAGCTTCTCTGCCTTGGCGATCCAACGCGCCAGCCGCTCGGTCCAGGCCTGAGGGTCCTCGCTCAGCACGGCGAGCCGCGCGCGCACATCCTCGCCGCGCTTGTGGTCGTGCGTCGCGGTGGCAAGCATCCCAATCGGCTGCGCGGTTTGCCGACGCTGCATCTGGGCATGGAAGGCCGCTGCCGGCCAGCCGAAGCGCTCGGTGTCGAAGCCGACGTCGTTGCGCGAGAGCAGCGGGCCGTAGCGATAGAATGCCGTGTCTTCGACCGACTTCGCGGCGATCGGCGCGCTCAGCTGCTGGAAGCGCGTCGTCGCCTTGTGCGGCTCCAGCATCCGACGCTCGAGCCAGTCGATCACCCAGCCGTCGCTTGCGAGCCCCGTTCGCTTCGCTGCCTTAGCCGCCTGCTCGAGCCACGGCACATCGGCCGGCTTGCCGTAGCCGCGATAGACCGGGAAGTTCACCAGCATCTCGGTGAGCGCGCGGCGCAAGGCCGGCCGGTTGAGATCGCTCTGCTCCAGGCGATCGAAGGCCGCGACGCAGGCTTCGAGCGGGCCTGAGAAGTTACGGGCGATGATCTCGCGCCGCGCCGTCGCCTCTTCCACTGCGAAGTCGGCCGGGCGGCCGGTGAGCCTGGCCCAAGCTTCCGACAGCACGGGCTGAGCGACCGGGTCGTGCTGGAGCGCGCTCACCTCGTCCATGAAGTCATAGCCGGTGGTGCCGTCACAGCCCCAGTCGCCCGACAATGTCTCGCCGCGCAACAGGATCTTCTCGACCACGAGATACGGCCCAGATGGATTGTTCGGATCGAGCCGGTGGCGCAACTTGTGGCAGTAGCCAGCGGGATCGGCGAGGCCGTCGATGTGATCGACCCGCACGCCGTCGATCATGCCCTCGGCATAGAGCCGCGCGATCATGGCATGCACCGCCTCGAACGCCTCGTCCTCCTCCATGCGCAGGCAAACGAGATCGTTGATGTCGAAGAAGCGGCGCCAGTTGATGCGATCGCCCGCCGTGCGCCACCAGCCGGCATACCAGGCGCCGGGCGTCGGCAGGCCGAGATCGTCCGTGTCGGCCTCGCGCCGCGGGGTGGTGAGCCAGGGCAGGAACACCTTGCCGTGCAGCACCGGGTCCTCGCTGTCCCAGTCGATGTCGAACCAGCGCGCGTAGCGGCTGCCGCGGCCCTCGCGCAGCACGTCGACCCACCATGCATTCTCGAGCGTCGCCGCCATGTGGTTCGGCACGATGTCGACGATCAGGCTCATCTCCTCGCGTCGCAGGGCGTCGGCCAGCTGGCGCAGTGCGTCCTCGCCGCCCAATTCGGGGTTCACCCGCGTAGGATCGGTGACGTCGTAGCCGTGGATCGAGCCGGCGCGCGCGGTGGTGATCGGCGAGGCGTAGAGGTGGCTGATGCCCAAGGTGGCGAAGTAGGGCACCAGCGCCTCGGCATCGGCGAAGGTAAAGCCCTTGTGGAACTGCAGCCGCTGGGTCGCGCGTGGAATCACGACCGCTGCGCCTTCAGCCGGCGGAGCCGCCGCTCGGCCGCGGGCTGATTCAGTATCTGGTCGGCGGACAGCTTGAGGCGGCGGCGCCAGTTGGGATGCTGGTCGATCGTGCCGGGCAAGTTGGGCTGCTCGGTTGTGCCGACGATGTCCTCCAGCGGCACGATGGCGAGCGATCCCGGCGCGCAGGCGACGAAACCGATCGCGGCATCGACAACGGCATCGGTGTCGGTCGGCTCGGGCGCATCGCCGGTGGCGACGTTGGCTTGGGTGAACGCCTGCCACAGCGCGGCGCGTTCCTTCGGCCGGTCGGTGATTTCCGCCTCGCTCACAGTGCCGAGGCCACGGCGCAGCGTGAGGTCCGCACCGCTCCACCAGCCGGCGACGGTCGGAAGATCGTGCGTCGTGGTCATCGCCACCGCGTCGTCGCGCCACGCGTCCGGCGCCTTGAAGCCCGCGCCGTCGCGCTCGAACCACAGCACGTCCATGCCGGAGATGCCGGCGGCGCGGCAGCGCGAGCGGAAAGTGGGGGGTATCGTGCCCAGATCCTCGCCGATCACGATGGCGCGGTGTCGATGCGATTCCAGCGCCAGCAGCCGCAGCAGGTCGTCCATTGGATAGGCGAGATAGGCGCCTTCGGCCGGCGAGTCGCCGTGCGGCACCAGCCAGAGCCGCATCAGCCCCAACGCATGGTCGATCCGCACGCCGCCTGCGTGCCGCATGTTGGCGCGCAAGGTCTCGATGAAGGGCGCGAAGCCGCGCGCGACCAGGCCCTGCGGCGAGAACGAGGTGAGGCCCCAGTCCTGACCGTTCGGATTGAAGAAATCGGGCGGCGCACCGAGCGAGAGATCGGCCAGGAACGCGTCGGGATCGGCGCCGACCTGTGTGCCGCCGCGATCGAGACCGATCGCGAGATCGGTGATCAGGCCGATGCGCATGCCGGCGTCCGTCGCCGCCTTCTGCGCCGCCGCGAAGGCGCCGTCGGCCAGCCATTGCAGGAAGGCGTAGTAGCGTGGATCGCCGTTGCGGCCCTCGAAGCGGATATGGCCGGCGAGGCTTGCGCCACCCTCGCGCACGAACGTCTCGAACGCCGGCGGCGGCGCGGCGAGGAAGTCTTCATAGAGCTGACGCAGCAACGCGTACTTCTCCGCTGATACGGTCGGCCAGTCGATCAACGGCGTATCGAGATCGGCGACAGCCTCGGCGACACGCTGTTTGCCGAGCACGGCTGCGGGATCGATCAGCAGCGGATTGAGGAACAGGCGGCTCGACGGCGAATAGGGGCCGAAGCGTGTGTGATCGTCGGGGAAGAGGCTGTGCGCCGGGCTGAGCGCCAGCGCGTCGGCGCCGTATTCAGCCGCAGATTTGGCCAGCATCGCGACGGCGGTGGTATCGCCGATGCCGAGATCGCCAGGCCGGCGCAGGGAATAGATCTGGAGGGCGAGACCCCACAGCCGCTCGCCCGGCGCGATGTCGCCGACGGTGAAGCAGCGCAGTGGCGCGACCGCCAAAGTGACCTCGTGTCCGCCGAAGCGCAGCGTGTGATAGCCCGGCCGATCGATGGCCGGCAGGCCGGAGGCGTAGAGTGTGACGGGCCGCGCCGATTCACCTTCGAGCTGCAGCTCCCCAGCGGCCTCCTGATCCACGCCGGGGACGACGATTGGCTCGCCCATCGTGGCAGTCAGCAGTGGCGGCACCTGGGGCAACGGGCCGGGATGCAGCGCGTCGAGGATGTGCTGGAGCGACGCGGTCGAGACACGCTGCGGCTGGTTTGAGGCATCGATCCAGTCGACCGCGATGCCCGCCGCGCGAGCGCGCTGCAGGATCGCGTCGTCGTTCATGACGCCGGCTCGAGGAAGACGACCGTGCTGCGGCCGCCGAGTCGCTCGCCATCGAGCGCGCCGTCGCGGCTGGCGAACAGGCATCGGCCGCCCGGCGGGGTGAGGCGGCACGGCTGCTCGTCGAAGTTGGCGGCCATCGCCAGCACGGTGCCATCGCCGAGACGCCAGCGCGCCGACACGGCGGTGTCGCTGATCGGCGTGGCCCCGATCGACTTTGCGCCGGGCAGCCGCGGCACGATCTCTTTTTCGCGGACCTGCAAAAGACGGCGATGGAAGCTGTCGTCGCCGGTCGACGGCACCTTGCTGTGCTCGAAGGTTTCGACCGCGTTGGGATCGGGAATGTCCTCGCCGTTGAATCGGGTGAAGGCCGCGAACTCGCGCCGCCGGCCTTCGCGCACGGCGGTCGCCAGCTCGCCCTGGAAATCGGTGAAGAACTGGAACGGCGCGCGGCTCATCTGCTCCTCGCCCATGAACAGCAGCGGGATGTTGGGCGCGAGCAGCTGCAGGGTGATGGCCGCCTTCAATGCGTCGGGATGGGCGATCGCCGTCAGCCGGTCGCCAAGCGGGCGGTTGCCGACCTGATCGTGGTTCTGCAGGAACAACACGAATGCGGTCGGTGGCAGGTCGGCGCTCGGCGTGCCGCGCTTCTCGCCCTGGCGATAGGCCGACGGCTCACCCTGGTAGGCGAAGCCTTCGGCAAGGCAGCGTGCAAGGCGCTGGGCCGGCGCCTCGGCATAGTCGCTGTAGTAGCCGTCGCGTTCGCCGGTCAGCAGTACGTGCAGCACGTGATGCGCGTCGTCGTTCCACTGCCCGTCGTAGCCGTGGCGCAGATAGTCGGCCACGTTGCCGTCGTGCTCCAGGACGAGATGCACGTGCCGGCCTTTGATCGTGCGGCGGATCTCATCCGCCATCTCGTCGAGCCACTGCTGATCGGCGATGGCGTGAACAGCGTCGAAGCGCAGGCCGTCGAAGCGATACTCGGTGAGCCAGTGGAGCGCGTTCTCGATGAAATAGCGCCGCACCGGCGGCTGACGGAAGTCGATCGCCGCGCCCCACGGCGTCTTGATGTCGGTGCGGAAGAACTGCGGTGCGTAGAGGCCGAGATAATTCCCGTCCGGGCCGAAATGGTTGTAGACGACGTCGAGGAACATCATCAGGCCGCGTTCGTGCGCGGCGTCGATCAGCGCGCGCAACTCGTCTGGCGTGCCGTAGGCGCGATCTGGCGCGAACGGCAACACGCCGTCATAGCCCCAGTTGCGCGTGCCGGGGAAATCGCTGACCGGCATCAGCTCGACCGCGGTAATGCCGAGCCCGGCCAGGCGATCGAGATCGGCGGCTACGCCGGCAAAGCCGCCACAGGTGCCGGCATGCAGTTCGTACAGTACGGTTTCGGGCCAAGGCCGGCCGATCCACTCCGGATGTCGCCATTGGTAGGCGCCGGGGTCGATGACCAGGCTCGGCCCATGCACGTCGTCGGCCTGTGCGCGCGAGGCGGGATCGGGTACGGCCTCGCCGGTCGACAGGCGATAGAGGTAGCTGGCGCCCGGTCCGCACGGCGCCTCGGCCTCGAACCAGCCGTCGGGCTGTTGCGTCATGAGCACCTGCTGGCCGCCGATCTCCACTGTCACGCGCGGCTGGCTCGGTGCCCACAGGCGAAAGCGCGTGCGGTTGTTGCCGAGATAGGTCGCGCCGAACGTCATGGTCGATAAACGCTTCTGACCAGCATCACGCTCCGCGCCTTGACCGGTACGGAGTCGCCCACGATGTCGCGCTCCATCCCGGCCGGATCGGCGCTGTCGAGCAGGAGCCGTGTGGCCAGCCGCGGCGCCGGCAGCTTGAAGGTGCGGTCCTCCGGCGTCGGGTTGAGCAGGCTGGTCAGGATCGGGACCTCGCCGTCGGAGTCGGTCGTGGCGCGGCGCAGCACCAGGGTGCGCTCGTGCGGGTTGTTCCAGGCGTCGGGCGAGACCACCTGGCCCTGCTCGTCGAACCAGGCGATGTCGAGCACGTCCGGCGCGGGCTTGTCGCGGCCATGCAGGAAGTTGGTGTAGCGCAGCGCCAGGTGGCGATGGCGTAGCGCGATAACACGCGCGGCGAAATCCGTCAGCAGCCGGCCCTCATCGCTCTCTGCCAGGGTCCAGTCGATCCACGAGGTCTCGTTGTCCTGGCAGTAGGCGTTGTTGTTGCCGTTCTGAGTGCGGCCGAACTCGTCGCCCGCCATCAGCATCGGCGTGCCTTGCGCCAGGAAAACCGTGGCCAGCAGGGCGCATTGCAGGCGGAACCGCGTGGCGTTGATCTCCGGATCGTCGCTCGGCCCCTCGATGCCCCAGTTGGCCGAGTAATTGTCCGCGTGGCCGTCCTTGTTGTCCTCGCCGTTGGCCTCGTTGTGGCGCTCGGCGTAGCTCACGATGTCGCGCAGGGTGAAGCCGTCGTGGCTGGCCACGTAGTTGAGCGAGGCCCACGGTCGGCGGCGGCGATGCTCGAAGATGTCGCTCGATCCCGCGAGCCGCGCGGCGAAGTCCTGGCGCTGGCCCTCGTCGCCGCGCCAGAAGCGGCGGACGCCGTCACGGAATCGGTCGTTCCATTCGGCCCATCCCGGCGGATGGTTGCCGAGCTGGTAGCCGCCCGGCCCGGTGTCCCACGGCTCGGAGATCAGCTTCACCTTGGAAAGCACCGGATCCTGCCGGATGGCATCGAAGAATCCCGAGCTGGGATCGAAGCCGTTGCCCTCGCGGCCGAGGATCGTTCCGAGGTCGAAGCGGAAGCCGTCGACGTGGAAGCCGGTCACCCAGTGGCGCAGCGAATCCATCACCATCTGCAACACGCGCGGGTGCGACAGGTTTACTGTGTTCCCGGTGCCGGTGTCGTTGATGTAGTGGCGCGGATTGTCGGGGAGGAGCCGATAGTAGCTGGCGTTGTCGAGGCCGCGGAAGGAAAGCGTCGGGCCGAATTCGTTGCCCTCGGCGGTATGGTTGTAGACGACGTCGAGGATCAGCTCGAGCCCGGCGGCGTGCAGGCGGCGCACGGCGATGCGCATGTCGTCGACGGTGCCATCACTGAGGTAGCGGGGCTCGATCGAGAAGAAGTTCAGTGTGTTGTAGCCCCAGTAGTTGCGCATGCTCTGCTGCAGCAGGTGGCGGTCTTGCACGAAGGCATGGATCGGCAGCAGCTCGACTGCGGTGACGCCGAGACGGAGCAGGTGATCGATCACGCCGGGGTTGGCGAGTGCGGCAAAGGTGCCGCGCTCGCGCGGCCGCAGCCCTGGCCACTGTTGAGTGAGACCCTTGAGATGCGCCTCGTAGATCACCGTATCCGACCACGGCGTGTTGGGCGGCCGGTCGTCGCCCCAGTAGAAGTCGTCGGCCAACACCATGCCCTTGCTGACACCGGGGGCGCTGTCGCGGCGGTCGAGCGAGAGGTCAGCGCGCGGCGAGTTCACGCGATAGCCGAACATCGCGTCGGAGGTGCGGATGTCGCCGACGATGCGTCGCGCATAGGGATCGAGCAGCAGCTTCTGCGGGTTGAAGCGATGGCCGCGATGCGGGTCATACGGCCCGTAGGCGCGATAGCCGTAGATCAGGCCGGGTCGCGCTTCGGGCAGGTAGCCGTGCCAGACCTCGTCGGTGCATTCGGGCAGAGTGTGGCGCGAGATCTGGCGCCGGCCGGCAGGATCGAACAGGCAGAGGTCGATGCGCTGGGCGTTGGCGGAGAAGACGGCGAAGTTGATGCCGAGGCCGTCCCAGGTTGCGCCGAGCGGGTAGGGATTGCCCGGCAGCAATTTATCAGGGGCCGCCACGGTTAGTTTTCGGCCCGCAGCATGATGGTTGCGAGGGGCGGCAGGGTCAGATCGAGCGACTGTGGCTCGCCGTGCGCTGTATCGGCCGTGGTGGCCATGCCGCCGTCATTGCCCATGTCGCTGCCCCCGTAGAATCGTGAATCGGTGTTGGCGATCTCGCGCCAGTAGCCGGGCTGCGGCACCCCGATGCGATAGTGATGGCGCGGCGCGGGCGTCATGTTGCAAACGACCAGGACGGGCGGGTCGCCTTCCACGCCTTGGCGCAGGAAGGCGAAGACGGAGTTGGCGCGATCGTCGCCGATGATCCAGCGGAAGCCTTCGCCGCTCGCATCGCGCCGGTGCAGCGCCGGCTCGCGGCGATAGACGCCGTTGAGATCGCGCAGCAGACGCTGCATGCCAGCATGGTTGGGATCGTCGAGCAGAAACCAGTCGATTTCGCCGTCGTGGTTCCATTCGCGCTCCTGGGCGATCTCGCAGCCCATGAACAGCAGCTTCTTGCCGGGATGGGCCCACATGAAGCCGAAGTAAGCGCGCAAGTTGGCGAACTTCTGCCAGCGGTCGCCTGGCATGCGGTCGATCAGCGAGCCCTTGCCGTGCACCACCTCGTCGTGGCTGAGCGGCAGGATGAAGCGCTCGGAGAAGGCGTAGATCAGGCCGAACGTCAGGCCGTCATGGTGGTATTGGCGATAGATCGGATCGAGGGCCATGTAATGGAGCGAGTCGTGCATCCATCCCATGTTCCACTTGTAGGCGAAGCCGAGGCCGAGCTCGGACACCGGCTGGGTGACGCCGGGCCAAGCGGTGGACTCCTCGGCGATCACCACGGCGCCGGCGCAGCGTTCCTGCACCACGGCATTGAGATGGCGCAGGAAGTCGATGGCCTCGAGATGCTCGCGGCCGCCATAGATGTTGGGGACCCAGTCGCTGCCGCGGCTGTAGTCGCGGTAGAGCATCGAGGCGACGGCATCGACACGCAGGCCGTCGACATGGAAGTGCTCCAGCCAGTGCAGGGCGCTGGCGATCAGGAAGCCCTGCACCTCGCGGCGGCCGAAATTGTAGATGAAGGTGTTCCAGTCGCGGTGGAAGCCCTCGCGCGGGTCGAGGTTCTCGTAGAGCGCCGTGCCGTCGAAGCGGGCGAGGCCGTGCGCGTCGGTCGGGAAGTGCGCCGGCACCCAGTCGAGGATGATGCCGAGGCCCGCGGCATGCGCCCGGTCGACGAAGCGGGCGAACGCTTCCGGCGAGCCGTAGCGGCCGGTCGGCGCGAACAGGCCGAGCGGCTGATAGCCCCACGAGCCGCCGAACGGATGCTCGGTGATTGGCAGCAGCTCGAGATGGCTGAAGCCCATGTCGATGGCGTAGGGGATCAGCCGGTCGGCCATGTCGTCCCAGGTCTGACAGGCGCGCATCCACGAGCCGGCATGGACCTCGTAGATCGAGATCGGCGCGTCGGACCGCTGCAGCCTGGAGCGCTTGGTCATCCACTCGCCATCGTGCCAGTCGAACGGCTGCGGCGAGGCGACGATCGACGCGGTCGCCGGCGGCGGCTCGGCCTGCTTGGCGAGCGGATCGGCCTTCTGCGCCACCGGTACGCCGCCTGCGCCGACGATGTCGAACTTGTAGCGCGCTCCGGGCGATACGCGCGGCACGAACAGTTCCCACACGCCGGCGGGATAGCGCAGCCGCATCGGATGGCGCCGCGAATCCCAGGAATTGAAGTCGCCGACGACGGCGACACGCGTTGCGTTGGGCGCCCACACCGAGAAGGCGACGCCCGGTACGCCCTGGACGGTCATGGCGTTGGCGCCCAGCACCTTCGCCATCTCGAAGTGGCGGCCTTCGTTGAACAGATGCAGGTCGAGGTCGCCCAGCACGGGGCCGAAGGAATAAGGATCCTCCGTCTCCTGCACCGCGCCCGGCCAGAGGATGCGCAGCAGGTAGGGCGCGCGGTCGGTGACGGCGCCTTCGAAAAAGCCGTCGGGCTGCGCCGGCTCGAGCTTGCCGATCGTCGAGCGGTCGCTGCGCCGCAGGACCTCGACGCCGTTCGCACCCGGCAGGAAGGCGCGGATAACGCGGCCGGTCGAGGTGTCGCGCGGGCCCAGCACTTTGAACGGATCGCCGTGCCGGCCATAGGCCAGCGCCTCGGCTTCCGTGCGCGGCAGGTCGGACAGGGTCAATGCACGCGCCATCAGCCAACGCTCCGTGTCTCTTCGCCCAGGATACGGCCCATCAGGCGCTGCAGGCCGTGCAAGGGAATAGTGAGCCAGGTCGGCCGGTTCGAGGCCTCGTAGACCAGCTCGTACGCCGCCTTCTCGAACATGAAGAAGTTCAGCAGGTCCATGTTGTCGAGGCCCGGCAGGTCGCCCACGGCAGCGCGGTAGGCGTCGAGGAAGGCCTCCTGCGCACCGTCGCGCAGGCGCTTGACGAACTTCGCGCGCGTCCCTTCGGGCAGCGGCGCCGAGGTCGGCGTGCGCGGATCGAGCGTCGTGGCGACGGCGTAGTCGAGCGAGCGCATCAGCCCTGCCACGTCGACCAACGGGCTCATCTTGGCGCGGCGCTCGGCCAGCGGCCGGGCCGGCTCGCCCTCGAAGTCGATGATGTAGGCGTCGCCGCTCGACACCAGCACCTGGCCGAGATGGAAGTCGCCGTGGATGCGGGTCACCAGGCCGTCGACGCCGGTCTCAGCCAGGCTTTCCAGGGAACCGATCAGCGAGTCCTTGTTGGAAATGAGGGTGGCGATCGCCGTGTCGTCCGATTCGTTCTCGCCGGTCTTCAGGCTGGCGATGATGTCGAACGCCTTGTCGACCAGCCGCCGGGCGCGTTCGATCCAGCGCTTCACGTCCTGTTCGGTCGCGGTGCGCGGCCTGAAGGCCTCGTCGTCGGTGTCGCGCGCCAGCACCTGGTGCATGGCGGCGAGTTGGCGGCCGATGGTGGCGGCGAAGGTCTGGTAGTCCTCGACATTGTCGGCGCGCGCGTCGACCGCGGCCTCGTGGGTCGCGAGATCGTCGACCGCGCGCTTGAACATGTTCAAGGTCCAGACCCAGCCGTCACCCTGGTTGCGGATGAAGGCCTGGGCGACTGCCAGCGAATAGCGCTCGCCGTCCTTGTCGAAGCGCGTCACCTCGCCCAGCAGAGTCGGCGAGTTGGCATAGCCATGCGCCGTCAGGTAGCGGCCAATCTCGGCCTCGGGATGCTCGCCTGCGGTGACACGGCGGAAGATCTTCAGCATCACCAGGTCGTCGACGATCAGCGAGCTGTTGGACTGCTCGGCGCTCAGCCAGCTCACCGTCGCCTCGGGCTTCGGCGTCAGTGTCTCCTCGGCTCCCGGCATCGGCTGGAAAAGGATGCGGCCCTCGTCGGTCTCGATCTCGGCCTTGCCGGCCAGCGCCTTCAGGATCTGCAGCGCAAAGGACGGCAGGGCGAAGGCGTCGGTCACCAGGCCGACGCGGCGGACGCGGCGTACCCGCGACAGCGCGAGCTGGTTGGGCAGCGGCGCCGGCGGTTCGTCCTCCCAGAACACCGAGAGCGGCATCTGCCAGCGCTGCGTGGCGCCGTCGATCCTGGTCTCGATCTCGGCCATCAGCAGCTCGCGGTCACCGCCGGGCAGGGGCGCGGTATAGGCGATGTGCACCTGGTCGATCTTCTGGTCCTTGGCCGAGAACCAGCGGCGCTTGGCGAGGTAGACGGGCAGGGCATCGCGCTCGAGTATGCTGCTGACCGCCGGCTGCTTCAGGCCGGTGGCGAGGCCGTCGCGCAGCACCAAAGTAACGTAGTCGGGCAGCGGCTCGGGGGCGGGCGTATGCCAGGCCGGCGCCTCGCTCTCCTTGGCCAGCACGAACCAGTAGAAGCCGTAGGGTGGCAGGGTCAGCAGGTAGGTGAGCTGGCCGATCGGCGGAAAGAACGAGCCGCCGTTCAGCTCGACCGGCACGCGGCCCTGGAACTCCGACAGGTCGAGCTCGACCGCCTGGGGCGTGCGCGAGACGTTGGCGACGCACAGGATCGTCTCGTCCTGCGACTCGCGCAGATAGGCCAGCACCTTGCGGTTCTTCGGATAGAGGAAACGCAAAGCGCCGCGGCCGAACGCGGCGTGGCCGCGCCGCACCGTCAGCATGCGGCGCATCCAGTGCAGCAGCGAATAGGGATCTCGCGACTGCGCCTCGACGTTCACCGTCTCGTAGCCGTAGAGCGGGTCCTGGATGGTGGGCAGCGCCAGCGCATTCCAGTCGGCGCGCGAGAAGCCGCCGTTGCGGTCGGGCGACCACTGCATCGGCGTGCGCACGCCGTCACGGTCGCCGAGCCGGACATTGTCGCCCATGCCGATTTCGTCGCCGTAATAGATCACCGGCGTGCCGGGCATGGAAAGCAGCAGGCAGTTCATCAGCTCGATGCGGCGGCGGTCGCGCTCGAGCAATGGCGCGAGGCGGCGGCGGATGCCGAGGTTGATGCGCGCGCGACGGTCGGTGGCGTAGGTCTGCCAGAGATAATCGCGCTCCGAATCGGTCACCATCTCGAGCGTCAGCTCGTCGTGATTGCGCAGGAAGATCGCCCACTGGCAGTTGTCGGGGATGGGCGGCGTCTGGCGCATGATGTCGGTGATCGGGAAGCGGTCCTCGCGCGCCAGCGCCATGTACATGCGCGGCATCAATGGGAAGTGGAACGCCATATGGCATTCGTCGCCGTTGCCGAAATAGTCCTTGGTGTCCTCCGGCCACTGGTTGGCCTCGGCCAGCAGCATGCGGTCGGGATAGTGCGCGTCCATCTCGGCGCGGATGCGCTTCAGCACGTCGTGCGTCTCGGGCAGGTTCTCGTTGTTGGTGCCCTCGCGCTCGACCAGGTAGGGCACGGCGTCGAGCCGCAGCCCGTCGATGCCGAGGTCGAGCCAGAAGCGCATGACGTCGAACACCGCCTCCAGCACTTTCGGATTGTCGAAGTTGAGGTCGGGCTGGTGGGCGTAGAAGCGGTGCCAGTAGTAGGCCCCGGCTTCGGGGTCCCAGGTCCAGTTGGAGCGCTCGGTGTCGACGAAGATGATCCGGGTGTCCTGGTACTTCTGGTCGGTGTCGGACCAGACGTAGAAATCGCGCGCGGCCGAGCCGGGCTTGGCCTTGCGGGCGCGCTGGAACCACGGGTGCTGGTCGGAGGTGTGGTTGATGACCAGCTCGGTGATGACGCGGATGCCGCGCTTGTGGGCAGCGGCGATGAGCTTCTTGACGTCGGCCAGCTTGCCGTACTCGGGATGCACCGAGGTGTAATCGGCGATGTCGTAGCCGTCGTCGCGCCGCGGCGAGGGATAGAAGGGCAGCAGCCAGATCACGTTGACGCCGAGGTCGGCGATGTAGTCGAGCTTGGAGAGCAAGCCGGGAAAGTCGCCGATACCGTCGTTGTTGGCATCGAAGAACGACTTTACGTGCAGCTGGTAGACGATAGCGTCCTTGTACCAGAGCTGTTCGTTGGCCAGCAGGCGGGCGAGTTCAGGCGACGGTGCGTTCATGCGGAGCCCTCGGGGAACAGGCGCCACAACACGAAAGGCGACTGGCCGGGGTCGAGCCGCAGCCATTGCCGCTTGCCGTGCAGGGTAAAGCGATTGCCTTTCATCAGGTCCTCGACGCCGATGGCCGCGCTGTCGGGCAGCCTCCATTCCCACAGCGGGATCTCGAAGCTGGTTTCCTGGACGTTGTGCGGGTCGAGGCTGACGACAGTGAAGATCATGTCCTCATGGCCCGCCAGCGCCTTGCCGTAGACCATCACCTGATCGTTGCTCGAATTGTAGAAGCGCACGCCGAGATGGCTGTGCAGCGCCGGATGCGCCCTGCGGATGCGATTGAGCGCGGTGATCTCGCGCACGATGTTGCCCGGTGCATTGAAGTCGCGGACGCGGACTTCGTATTTCTCGGAATCGAGATATTCCTCGCGGCCCGGCAACGGCGCGCCCTCGCACAGTTCGAAGCCGGAATAGACGCCCCACAGGCCCGACAGGGTCGCGGCCAGCACGGCGCGGATCACGAAGCCGGCACGGCCCGAGCTCTGCAGGAAGATCGGGTTGATGTCGGGCGTGTTGACGAAGAAGTTCGGGCGGAAGAAGTCGGCCGGCGCGGTCGTGGTGAGCTCGGTCAGGTACTCGGTGAGCTCCTGCTTGGTGTTGCGCCAGGTGAAGTAGCTATAGGACTGTGAGAAGCCGACCTTCGCCAGCCGGTACATCATCTTCGGGTGTGTGAAGGCTTCCGACAGGAACATCGTGTCGGGATGGCGCCCGCGCACGTCGGCGATCATCCATTCCCAGAACGGCAACGGCTTGGTGTGCGGATTGTCGACCCGGAAGATCTTCACGCCGTGGCCGACCCAGAACAGGACGTTGTCGCGCAGGGCCTCCCACAAGCTCGGCATCGCGCCGGGCGCGTAGAAATCGACGTTGACGATGTCTTCGTACTTCTTGGGCGGGTTCTCGGCATATTTGATCGTGCCGTCCGGCCGGTGCTTGAACCATTTCGGGTGCTGCTTCAGCCACGGATGGTCGGGCGAGCACTGGATCGCGAAGTCGATGGCGATCTCCAATCCCTGCTCGCGCGCGGCGTCGATCAGGCCGCGGAAGTCCGCGAAGGTGCCGAGCGCGGGATGCAATGCGTCGTGGCCGCCTTCGCGGCTGCCGATGGCGTAGGGGCTGCCCACATCCTCCGGTCCCGCGGTCAGGCTGTTGTTCTTGCCCTTGCGCGCCTTGGTGCCGATCGGATGAATCGGCGGGAAGTAGAGCACGTCGAAACCCATGTCGCGCACTCGGGGCAGGTGGGCGACCACGTCCTTGAAGGTGCCGGGGCGCTTGGCATCCTCGGTCAGGGAGCGCGGGAACAGCTCGTACCATGCGGCGAAACCTGCCACCTCGCGCTCGACGTCGAGATTGATTGGGGCATGCCGTGCCAGGAAATGCCGCTCGCTCGACGCCGTGACGACGTTGCGGGTTTCGGGTGAGATCAATGCCTGCACGCTCGCCTCGACATCGCCCTGCTTCAGCGTTGCCAGCACATCCGACAGGCCACTGCGCGTGCACGACTTGCGAGAGATCGCCGATTCCAGCGCCAGCCGCACCTCTTCCAGCTCGACATTGAT
>DASXQC010000014.1:0-2102 GCA_036493235.1 Reyranella sp. | reverse complement strand
GGTCCATCGAGGGCGACGATGGCGGCGAGCGTGCGCTCCAGCAGTTGCGGCTCGCTCATTCGCTCGGCGCCGGCCGGAAGCTCGGCCACAGCGACCCTGCCCTCGCCGATATCCCGCTGATGCCAGGCGTTGCGGTTAAGGAATGACGCCGCCGAGTACAGCAGCTTCAGGCGTTGCGGATGCTCGAAGGAATCGTAGAACCAGCCGAGCGTGTTGCAGTATTCGTAGCAGTGCTGCGAAATGGAGAAGTTGAGGCTGTCCTGCGTCTCCAGCAACACCTGCGCGGCGCCGATCTGTAGGACGTCGAGGATCTGGCGCGGCCCTTTGCCCGCGAGCAGCAGCCGGCTCAACGCCTCGAGATGGGCCGGTTCGTGCTGGCGCAACACGACTTCGAGGAATGCCTCCGCCTCGGCCGCGGACAGCGCCGCGGTATTTGCAAGCAAAGCCGCTTCCGCGGCCGTCGTGCCCGCGTAGGGGATGGCGGAGATTTTCTTCTGCTCGAGGTAGTGGGTCACGCAGTTGCACGCCATCTCGTAGGTCGAATACCAGCGCGGACCGACGGCGATATCCAGCGCGCCGGCGTAGAGCACCGCATGCGCGTCGTCCCAGCCGATCGCCGTGCCCAACTCGACCGTGGCGCGCGCCCGATAGGACTTGTGGCCCGTCGTATAGGACCGGTTGAGGAAGGCGCGATCCTGCAAATCGATCAGGCCGGCGAACACCAGCTCGGCGAGGACCGCTTTGCGTTCCGCCTTGTTCTGCATAAGGCCGAGAAAGACGCGATAGGCTTCAAGCACGCGGCCGCGATGCACCAGCGTCATCCATTGGTCGAGGCGATCGCGCAACGGCCCCTCGAGATGCTCCGGCTCCTGGTCCGGCCAGTGCACGACCGGCTTCGGCGGTGCGCTTGTCTGAGGCGCCATGCCACGGGCGTAGTGGCCGGGCGCCTTGTTGATCTTCTGGTTCCAGATGTCGAGACCGGTCGGAATGTACCAGACGGTCTGCGCCATCGGCAGTCCGGCCATCTCTGCAGGCAGCCACTTCGACAGGTGCAACGTGGCACGGGCGCTCAGAAGGCAATGATCGTTGTTGACGAAGTTGACGAAGCCGTCGTCGATCCGCTCGTGGTAGGGAACGTGCGTGTAGGGCCCATGGATGCGCACCGCCTCGCGCAACATCTCGGGCAGAGGCCGGCCGCTGCGCACCAGGTCGTAGTAGCATTCACTGGCGCCGACCTGATCGCGAGCAAGCACGCGATCCTCGAGCCTGTCGTAGAGTGCGCGCGGCGGCGCGCTCCTGTCATTCACAGCTTCGGCAAGCGACATCGCTGGTGACTCCCTGCTCGAGAATCCCCCCGGTTCGCCAGAGGACCGACTGAGCCAAGCTGCATGATGTCACATCGGCGAAGGAAATGGGATAGCGCGCGAGCATATCTGAGGTTGCCTGTATGCCGGGCGCAGCCGCGTCGTCATTTCTGGTACTGCTCGAACAGCTGCTTGATCCGTTTGGCCGCTTCCTCGGTGGCCTGTTCGGGCGTCATGTTGTTTTGCGTGATATTGGCCTCCGCCTGCGGCCAGATCTGCTCGGACAGCACGGTCGAATAGGCCGGGTTGTAGGAATTCCACCACGGCACCGTCGGCTTGATCAGCCCCATGTCCACCGCGACCGGGCGATGCGGGTCCTTCGGGTCGGTCCAGTACGGATCGTCCTTCACGATGGAAGCCATGACAGGCAAGTAGCGCGCGCGGGTTTCCTTCAGATAGGCGTTCAGGTTCGACGGCTGGATGAAATCGCGCAGCAATGCCTTGGCGGCATCCACATTCTTCGCTCCCTTGGGGATGATGGTGGGTGAAATCGCCAGGATGCTGGCCACCGGCTTGCCGTCATTGCCCAACGGGATGCCGCGGGTCAGGATCTCCTTGTAGTAGAGATCTGGCTTGTCCATCTGCGCCGCGGCGATGGAGATGGTGGCGTTGGGCGTCATTACGATCTGTCGGGCGAAGAACGCGTTGTTGTTGTCGACGTCGCCCCAGTTGATCGCACCCGGCGGCACATAGCCCTTCTTGAATGGCGTCGTCAGCCGCTCCAGCGACGTGGTCGCC
>DASXQC010000013.1:0-9018 GCA_036493235.1 Reyranella sp. | reverse complement strand
ACCAGGCCGAACAGCAGGCCGAGGAACACCATCGCGATTGCTTTCAGCACCGAGCCGTTGGCCAGCACGATCGCGGCCACCAGGCCGAGGGACATCAGCGAGCAGTAGTCGGCCGGGCCGAACTTCTGCGCCATCGCCGTCAGCGGCTCGGCAAACATGACGATCAGCAGGGTGCCGACCGTGCCGGCGAAGAACGAGCCGAGCGCCGAGATCGAGAGGGCGGCGCCGGCGCGGCCCTTGCGGGCCATCTGGTAGCCGTCGATGCAGGTCACCACCGAGGACGCCTCGCCCGGCAGGTTGACCAGGATCGAGGTGGTCGAGCCGCCGTACTGCGCGCCGTAGTAGATGCCGGCGAGCATGATCAGCGCCGCGGTGGGCGGCAGGTGGAAGGTGATCGGCAGCAGCATCGCGATGGTCGCGACCGGGCCGATGCCGGGAAGCACGCCGATCAACGTGCCGACCATGCAGCCGATGAACGCGTAGAGCAGGTTCTGGAGGCTGAGCGCGACGCTGAGGCCCAGCGCTAGGTTATGCAGCATGTCCATGTCACCAGACTCCGTTGATGACCGAAATGTTCATCTGGAGTCCGACCTTGAACACCAAAATGCAGAGGATGGTCAGGACGATGATGTTACCGATGACCTCGACGAGCTTGAACTCGTCGCCGCCAAGCGAGGCGATCAGCACGAGCGCGACCAGCGACGGGAACATGCCGGTGGTCTCGAACAGCAGTGCGAAGACGACGATGCCGATCGTCACCATCGTGATCGGCCGCCATTTCGGCGCTTCGACCTGCTCGCCCCCTTTGTAGAGCGCGACCACCGCGATGATCAGGCCCAGCCCCAGCATGATGTAGGCCAGCATGTGCGGGACGTAGCCCGGTCCCATGCGCACGGTCGTCCCCATCTGCAGATGACGACCGAACCAAAGGGCTGTCAGCCCGAAGGCGATGAACATCACCCCGGACAAGAAGTCCTTGCTTAGCAACCGGCTCAACGATGCCTCCCCGAACCCAGACAAATTATCTGTAGATTTTGGGCCCAAACCAGCGGGCCTGCCCAACCCCTAGATAAACACGATCACGCGATCCGCCCAAGCCCCAACTTGATTGCCGCATCAGGATGCGGACCTCGATCGAACGCAGGCAGAGCGCGAACGGCGGACGCAATAGCATGGCGGCGCGAGGCGACCCGAGCGCGCGGCGCCGGGCGCGACAAAGAGCGCGGGAAAGCCCGCCGCTACGCAAAACCGTACGATAGCACCGCATCGGTATGGCGACGCGTACGGTCAGAGAACCGGATGGGAAGTTCCCACCCAAGCGGCTCATCCCAGTGGCTCGCCCAAGTGGCCTACCGAAGTGGATTGTCCCCACCAGTTGCGACACGCGAACGCCTCAAGCAAACTCGCCGCAAAGTGAACGGTCGTTCAGGTGGGGTCCAGTGGCGAGACGCGGCGCGGAATATATCGGCACGATGCCGGTGCAGGAGAAGCACCGCTTCGACGAGCAGGCGCTCGCGCGCTTCATGGCCGGGCACGTCGCGGGCTTCATCGCGCCGGTCACGGTCGAGCAGTTCAAGGGCGGCCAGTCGAACCCGACCTACCGCCTGACCGACGGCGCGGGCCGGCGCTACGTGCTGCGCCGCAAGCCGCCCGGCAAGCTCCTGCCGTCGGCCCATGCAGTCGACCGCGAGTTCCGCGTGATCTCCGCCCTTAACAGGACCGACGTGCCGACGCCCCGGGCCTACGCGTTGTGCGAGGACGACAGCGTGGTCGGGACGGCGTTCTACATCATGGAATATTGCGACGGCCGCGTGCTGTGGGATCCGCTGCTGCCCGAGGTGCCCCAGGAGGGGCGGCTCGGAATCTACCGGGCGAAGTTCGACGTGCTCGCCCGCCTGCATCGCGTCGACTACGCCAACCTCGGCCTCGCCGACTTCGGCCGGCCCGGCAGTTACGTGGCGCGCCAGATCTCGCGCTGGGGCAAGCAGTACAAGGCGGGCGAGACCGAGACCATCGAGGCGATGGACAAGCTGCTCGAATGGCTGCCGGCGCACCTGCCGCAGAATGACGAGACGGTGCTGGTCCACGGCGACTATCGGCTCGACAACATGGTCTATCATGCGAGCGAGCCGCGCGTGCTGGGCGTGATCGACTGGGAGATCTCGACCCTGGGCGACCCGCTGGCGGAACTCTCCTATCTCTGCATGCTGTGGCGCACGCCCAAGGACTGGGGCGGGCTGCTGGGCCATGACCTCGCGTCACTCGGTCTGCCGACCGAGCGGGAGATGGTGCGGTACTATTGCGACTTGTCGAAACGCGCCGTGCCCGATCCGGCGCTCTGGGATTTTTACATGGCTTACAATCTCTTCCGTGTCTCGTGCATCCGGCAGGGCGTCTATGCCCGCGCGTTCGACGGCACCGCTTCCAACACGCGCGCGGCCGATTCGGGAAAGCTGGTGCGACCTGCGGCCGAGCTCGCCTGGCAGATCGTCGACGGTCTGACGGGAGCGGCGCGATGAGCAAGCGCAAGATCGCCGTTGTCGAGGCGGCACCGCCGGTGGAGCGCCCCGTGGAGCGTGACGGCCGTCCGCCGGTCGAGGCCATCCGCGCCGCGGCCTTCGCCCAGTTCGCCGAGCGCGGCTATCCGGTGGTGACGGTGCGGGACATCATGAAGGCCTGCGGCCTGACGCAGGGCGCGCTCTACAACCACTTCAAATCCAAGGACGAGCTGCTGCACGACATCATCGCCTCGACGCAGGCCGAGCTCGAGCGGGTTTGCCAGCAGGCGGTGGCGGGGGCGGGCAGCGACCCGCGCGCCAGGCTCGCGGCGTTCGTGCGCGCCTACGTCGTGCGCCATTGCCGGCTGCGGGTCGAGGCGCTGGTCGCCAACCGCGAGATCTCGTGGCTCGATGCCGACCGGATCGGCGACATCCGCCGCAGCCGCCGCGCCATCCGCGAGATCCTTGTCGGTATCCTGACCGAGGGCCTGGAGAAGGGCGTGTTCGATCCGCCGCAGATCGACGGCAAGCGTGATCTCAAGGCGGTGGCGATGGCGATGCTCGACCAGTGGACGCACGTGTCGATGTGGTACGGGCCGGGCGGCCGCCTGACCGAAGAGCAGATGGCTCGGCTCTACGCGGACATGGCCTTGCGCGCCGTCGGGGCGAAGGCGTAAGCGATCTTCGTGTTCGCCCGCCTCGTTTTCCTGCTCGCCCTCGTTGCCGGGTTCCTCGCCGGCTGTACCAATTCAGACGAACCGCCGCCGCCGGCGAACGTCATCGCGAACGCGCCGGCCCTTAGCATTCCGGCCAATCGCTGGCGCGCGGTGCTGATTGCCGGCGACAACAGCAGCCCGGCGTTCGACAACGGCATCGATACCCTGCGCGAACGGATCGCCGGCATGGGCGTGCGCGCCATCACCGTCTTTTCGGCGTCGCCCGGCCGCGGCCAGCTCTCGACCGCGCGCAACATCGAGGGCGGCCTGCGCGGCGGCGGCGGCGACGCCTGCTTCGTCTACATGACGAGCCACGGCGATCGGAGCGGCTTCTTCCTGCGGCCTGGGCCGGACATGCTCTCGCCCGCCGCCCTCGACCGGGCCCTGAGCCAGGGCTGCGGTGAGCGGCCGACCGTCGTGGTGGTGTCGGCCTGCCACAGCGGCACCTTCATTACGCCGCAGGCGCGGCGGCCCAATCGCATCATCATTGCCGCCGCGGCGACCGACCGCACGAGCTTCGGCTGCGGCGCCGACAACGACTATACCTACTACGACCAGTGCTTCCTGCAGCAGCTCGACGGCGCCTCGACCTGGCGCGAGCTCGCCGAAGCGACGCGCTCGTGTGTCCACACGCTCGAGCAACAGCTGGGCGTGCGCCGTGAATCCCGCCCGCAGCTCTTCGTCGGCGCCGCGGTCGCCAACCTGCGGCTGCCGGGGCGGTAGCGATTAGCCGTAAATGGGAAGTTTGATTTTCCGCATTTCCGGCTATTGGATATGACCCATGGCCTCCGGGGTCTGTGGGTGGTTGAAGGGTCGCCCCGCAGCCACTCATCGCCCGCTGGGAGTTTGACGCCAGGAGGGTGAAGCGCGGCCAAGATTGGGATAGCCTCGCGCGCAAGCCTCATGGCTGAAGAGTGGGAGATCCCGATGATCAAGACGCGTGCACGTCTACGTCGGACTCTGTTTGCGGTGCTCCTGATTTGTTGCGGCGCGGCGTATGCTCGGGCGGCGCCGGATGAGCAACTCCTCGGAAAGGACCTTGGCTATCCCGTCGGCACGCCGGCGACGTGGTTCAGCGACGAGCGGGTTCGGGTCGGGTCGTTCAGCTATCTCGACAGCATCCTGCCGTACCGGCGGCTGCTCCGGGCCGATACGCCGCGAGCGCTGCCCGTCGCCTCTGCCACGCCCGAATACATCTACAAGGAAGGTAGGGTCGACGATTTCCTGGCGCGACGGCGCATTACCGGATTGATGGTGATCAGGGACGGCGTCGTGCAACTGGAGCGCTATCAATACGAGCGCACGGCGGAGCATCGGCTGCTGTCGAACTCGATGGCCAAGTCGATCACGTCGATTGCCGTCGGCTTTGCCCTCCAGGAGGGCCGCATCCGCTCGCTCGATGACAATGCGGCAGTGTATGTCCCGGAACTTGCTGGCTCGCCATATGGCGAGACGCCGATACGGGCGTTGCTGCGCATGAGCTCGGGCGTCCTGTTCAGTGAGCGGTACGACGGCACCGACGACCTGTCGAAGTACGTGTCTCGTCAGTTTCGCGACGGCACTATCGCGGCCGTGCGTTCTTTCTCGGAGCGCGACATTCCCGTCGGAGAGCGCTTCCAATACGCTTCCGTCGAGACCATCGTGCTGGGGTTCGTGGTCAGGGGAGCGACCGGCCAGACGCTTTCGGACTATGTCGCCGATCGCTTGTGGCGTCCGATGGGCGCGGAAGCTGATGCGACCTGGACCATCGATCCGGGCGGTGTCGAGTATGCCTGGGGAAACTTCAATGCGATTCTGCGCGACTGGGGGCGGCTGGCAATGCTGCTGGCCGACGACGGGGCGCGCGATGGCAAGCAGATCATCCCGCGTGACTACCTGCTCGAGGCCACGGACTACCATCGACACCCGCCGGCCTTCACGCCCGGCGCCGCCACTCCCTATTACGGTTACGGCTATCAGTTTTGGATTCTTCCCGGAACAGTCAGGCGCTTTGCCCTGCTGGGTGCCTTCGGGCAGTCGATCTTTGTCGATCCTCGGCTTCGATTGGCGCTTGTCATTACAGCGGTCCAGAACGACCCTGTCAGCGTCAGAGACGGGTTCGACGCAGAGCGCAATGCCTTGTGGCGCGCCATCGTGGAACGATACGGCACGTGGTGAGGAGCGTCTCTACCCCAGAGTCCGACGAGCATGGCCGATCCATTAGTTAGCCGCAAATGCGGAAAATCGAATTGGAACATTTCCGGCTAATCGATGGGGCCCTCGAGTTGTGCTCTGGCCTGTGCCCCCGCCGTTTAGGCGACTTGGGCAAAAACGGTGAAAACGGTCGAAAACGGTCCGGCTTCGCGACGGCGAATAATTTCCGCATTTCCGCTAATGGATGACCCCATCGCCCTCGTATGACGAGGGCACTTCCCCTTGCCGGACTCCGGCAAGGGGAAGACAGCCGATCCGACTATCCGATCACCGCCATGAAATCGCAGGTGACGTGGTTGGGGTTGTTGGCGCCGAGCGGGAGTGTGTGACGGGCCGGCCGCGACTCGGCGTCGGGGAACATCTCGGTCCATGGGCCGTTCAGCATCTTGCGGCCGACCGCCGGGTCCTTGACCCAGAAATTGATCTTGATGATGTCCTCGACCGAGCCGCCGGCGGCTTCGACGCAGAGGCGGATCTGCTTGAAAATGTTGGCGACCTGCGCTTCGGCATCGGGCGGCATGGTCTTGGTGTCCGGATCGCGGCCGCTGATGATGCTCGACATCAGGATGTTGCCGATGCGGCTCGCGTTGGGGATCGGGTTCTCGTGCTTGAAACCCGGCCAGTTGATGCTCTTGCGCTTGGCCATCTCGTCTTTCTCCTTCACTTCACTTCTTCACTCGGGCGCTGAGAAGCTCGCCGAATACCTCGAACCGCTCGCCGTTGAAACGCTGCAGCAGCATCTCCTCCATCGGCTCGTAGTCGTCCGGCGCCGTGGTCATGTTGATGCCCTTCAGCAGCATTGCCGGATGGAACTGCTTGAGGTTGGCGGCCTGCTTCATGACGTTCTCGCGGGTAAGAGTATCGCCGCACTGCTTCAGGACCTGCACCATGGCCTGGGCCTGCACGTAGCCGACCACGTTCTGCGGGTCCTCGAGGCTGCCGCTCGGGAAGTACTTCTTCATCCACGCCGTCCAGGCGATGAACTCCGGGTCGTCCTTGTACTGCGGATCGGTCGGGTCCTTCACGAAGGCGGCCGAGATGATGCCCTTCGATGCCTCGATGCCCGCCGGCCGCATGACAATGCCGATCGAGGCCGCCGGGTTGTCGATGAACTGCAAGGGCTTCCAGCCCAGCTCGTGCGCCTTGCGGATCGCCTGCACCGCGAACTTGGGCGTGCTGATGTTGAGGAACACATTGGCCTTGGTGCTGGCGAGATCGATGACCTGCGAATCGACCGTCGGGTCCGTGACCTCGTAGCTCACGGTGCGCACGATGATGTCCTTGGCCTTCGCTCCCAGCCGCTCGCTGAAGCCTTTGATGAAGTCCTTGCCGAAGTCGTCGTTCTGGTAGAGCACGGCGACCTTCGGGTCCTTCACTTCCTTCAGGACATAGGCGGCGTAGATGCTGGCTTCGGCGGTGTAGATCGGCGTCAACGTCATCGTGTACGGGAAGTTCTTGGGGTCGTTCCAGCGCGCTGCTCCCGAGGCGAGGAAGAGCTGCGGCACCTTCTTTTGGTTGAGGTACTTCTGCACAGCGGCGTTGGTCGAGGTGCCGAGCGAGCCGGACATCGCCAGGACCTGGTCGTCCTCGACGAGCTTGCGGGTCTGTTCGACCGTCTTGGGCGGGCTGAAGCCGTCGTCGAGTGAGATCAGACGGATCTTGCGACCGTTCACGCCGCCTTCGGCGTTGATCATGTCGAAGTAGGCGAGCTCGGCCTTGGCGAGCGTGATGAAGCCCGACAACGGGCCCGAGTAGGGCATGGTCTGGCCGAGCTTGATCTCGGTGTCGGATGCTCCAGGGTCGTACTTCTTCTGTGCGAACGCGGGACCGACGCTCAACGCGAACGCAACGCACACGGCTGTCGCTTTTGCGGCCATGCCCATGGTTTCCTCCCGATCTTGTCGGTTAGCATGGCACAACGAAACGGAGGAAACGATGGCGCTCGTCAATTATGAGCAGGACGGCGCGGTGGTGACACTCACCCTGAACCGCCCCGAGAAACTGAATGCCTTCAGCGACGAGCTGGTGGGCGCATTGGGCGATGCGCTGCATCGCTTCGACACTGACGAGACGGCACACATCGCCATCCTGTGCGGCACCGGCCGCGCCTTCTCGAGCGGCGCCGACGTGCAGCAGCGCCAGCTGCGCAGCCGCGAGGAGTTCCTCAAGCTCGGCGGTCCGCAGGGCCGCGGCACGCATTCCTCCGATCTGCTGACCAAGGCGGTGAACTGGAAGCCGGTGATCGCGGCAGCGCACGGCTATGTGCTGGGCCTGTCGGTCGGCATCGTGCTCGAATGCGACCTGATCGTCGCCGAGGAGGGCACGCGCTTCCAGATCACCGAGACCTCGCGCGGCCTTGGCGCCGGCAAGTACTGGGCGCTCATGCACTATCGCGGCGGCGGCGCCTTCACGATGGAGGCGGCGCTCACGGGGCGATTCTTCACCGCCGAGGAGGCGTTCCGGGCCAACCTGATCAACCGCGTGGCGCCGAAGGGCGAGTACCTCAAGGTCGCGCGCGGGCTGGCCGACGAGGTGCTGCAGAACCCGCCGCTCAGCGTGCGCTCGACCGTGCGCATGCGGCGCTACTACATGGACCGGCTCAGCCGCGAGGTGATGTTCATGGGCGCGCCGGAGAAGCTCTATCTCTCCGAGGATTTCGGCGAGGCCGCGCGCGCCTTCACCGAGAAGCGCAAGCCCAAGACCTTCAAGGGACGCTGAACCATGCGCAAGAGCAGCGATGCCATCCTGACCAGCCACGCCGGCAGCCTGCCGCGGCCGGACGACCTGATCGAGGCCAACCACCAGCGCGAGCTGGGCAAGGTCGACGAGGCGGCCTTCCAGAAGAAGCTCACCGAATCGGTGGGCGAGGTCGTGTGCCGGCAGGTCGCTGCGGGCATCACCGTGCCGGGCGATGGCGAGTACGGCAAATCGATGGGCTCGAAGGTCAACTACCGCGCCTGGTGGAGCTATTCGTTCGAGCGGCTCAGCAATCTCACGATCGAGGACATCGACCGCGATACCCTGCCGGTCCATCGCTCGTCGCCGGGCAACACCGTGCTGTCGACCTTCGCCGACCGCCGGGACCGCGACCGCTTCCGCGTGGCCTATGCCGATCCCGACTCCGGTATCACGACAGGTCCGCGGCCGATGAACTGGCCATTCGCCGTCGGACCGGTCGCCTACACCGGTCACGACGCCATTGCCGCCGACATCGCCAACTTCAAGGCGGCGTTGAAGGCCAACGGCGTCGGCGAGGGCTTCATGACCTCGATCGGGCCGGCGAGCTGCGCGCGCATCGGCAACCGCCACTACAGGAGCGACGACGAATTCGTGTTCGCCTGCGCCGACGCCATGCACGAGGAGTACAAGGCGATCGTCGATGCCGGGCTGGTGCTGCAGATCGACGACCCGGCGATCGCCGAGAACTTCGACCAGATCAATCCCGAGCCGACCTTCGAGGAGTACCGCAAGTTCACCGAGCCCAAGATCGAGGCGCTGAACCGGGCGCTGAAGGGCCTGCCGCAGGACCGCATCCGCTTCCATCTCTGCTGGGGCAGCTGGCACGGCCCGCACATGACCGACATCCCGATGAAGGAGATCATCGGCCTGAT
>DASXQC010000012.1:0-9492 GCA_036493235.1 Reyranella sp. | reverse complement strand
CAGCTGGACCCTGAAGGAGCAGGTCAAGTTCGACGAGCACGGCATCGCCTCGGTCGACTGGGAACGCTACCCGATCCTGAAGTTCAGCGAGCTGCCCGAGATCGAGGCCGAGCTGGTCGAGCCCGACGGCAATCCCTCGCTTGGCGTGGGCGAATGCACGGTCGGACCGACGGCCGCGGCGATCGGCAATGCCGTCGCCCATGCGCTGGGCGTGCGCATCAACGACATGCCGCTCACCCGCGAGCGCATCATGGCGGCGCTGCTCAAATGAGCGAGGAACCCGGCCACAGCCTGCGCGGCCGACTGCCCTACCAACCGATCCACAAGCGGCCGCCGCTGAAGCTGCCCGGCGGCGCGCGCGTGGCGGTCTGGACCATTGTCAACGTCGAGAACTGGAGCCCGCTTGGCGCCATGCCGCGCACGGTGCTGCCGCCACCGATGGGCCAGCCACTGCTCCCCGACGTGCCCAACTGGTCATGGCATGAGTATGGCATGCGGGTCGGTTTCTGGCGTTTCGTCGAGGTGCTTGGCGCGCGCAAACTCAAAGCGACTTTTGCGCTCAACGGCACGGTGATCGACCTCTATCGCGAGGCCTGCCAGGCAGCCCTCGAGGCTGGCTGGGATTTCATGGGCCACGGTTACATCCAGCGGCCGATGCACAGGGTGGAGGACCAGCGCAAAGCCATTGCCGATACCATCGCCGCGATAAAAGCCTTCACCGGCAAGGCGCCGCGCGGCTGGGAGAGCCCGGGACTCACCGAAACCGATGACACGCTCGACTACCTAGCCGAGGCCGGCATCGAATACGTCGCCGACTGGGTGCTCGACGATCAGCCGGTCTACCTCAAGACGACCAAGCGCCCGATCGTCTCCGTGCCCTACACCGTCGAGGTCAACGACGTGGTGATCAGCGCGGTCCAGCAGCAGCCGTCGGACGAGATCCTGCGGCGCGGGCGCGACCAGTTCGACCGGCTCTATCTCGACGGTGCCAAGACACCGCGGGTGATGGCGATCTCGATCCACCCGTATCTGACGGGCGTCCCGCATCGCATAAAATATCTGGAGATGCTGTACGACTACATCCTCGGCCACGACGGCGTGGTCATGTGGACGGGCGCGGAGATCGTCGATTGGTACAAGAGCCAGGTGCCGGCTACGCCTTAGCGTGCGGATGGCCGAGATAGGGGAACAGCGTGAGGGTGTCGGTATGCGGCTTCAGCCCGTCCGGCGGGCACTCGCCCTTGGTCAAGAACGCTAGCCGATGGTTGATGACGTCGTCCTCGAAGGTCCGGCCGTTGGGATAGCCGGCGGGCTTCCTGGGATCGAAGTTCAGCATGTCGGGCAGGAGGGCCTGCGCGTCGATCGCCGCCAGCGCCTCCGCGCGCGTGTAGTTGCCGGTATGGCCCATCAGGTGGACGAACATCTCCGTCCAGCGCTTGCGGTCGTTGACCGGCTCCGAGGCGTTGTACTCGAGCTTGGTGTCGTCGGTGTTGAAGAAGCTCGACACCGACGGATGGCCGGCGCGGTCGACATGGTTCAGCTTGCCGTCCTTCTCGCGCAGGCTGCAGCGGCCCCAGATGCGCATCGTACCCGAGCCGAGTTCGCTGGTCGGCAACTCGACCACGGTCGAGAACACGTTGGCCTTGGTGTTGGAATCGACGCCCGTCCACGGCGACTTGCCGGGCGTGAGGTGCGGCTCGGTGAAGTTGCGCTTGCCCCGGATGTCGAAG
Organism: Reyranella sp.; assembly: GCA_036493235.1. GTDB lineage: Bacteria > Pseudomonadota > Alphaproteobacteria > Reyranellales > Reyranellaceae > Reyranella. The sequence continues at coordinate 7,762 of DASXQC010000012.1, read as the reverse complement.
AGACTCTTGATGCCGTCGAAGTCGAAAAAGAAGGCGTCGCTGCGCGCACCCCAGAAGAAGGCGTAGTTGCCCGCCTTCACGATGTTGGGCTGGCGGCCGAACGAGACGGCGGCATCGGATACGATCTTGTCGCCGACCGGCTCAGGAGAGCGCGCCTCGGCGCCCTTGGCGAGATAGACGCTCGCCGTCTGCTTGCCGTCCTTCACGGCTGAGAAAACGTAGCTGAAGGCGATGTCGGTCAGCAGGTCGCCGTCGGTGTCGATGTTGAGGCGATAGATCGCGTCGGGATGGAATCCATCAGCCGAGGGATTGGCGTTGAGGATGATAACGGTGCGCTTGGGATCGCTCGGCGACTGGAAGGCGTAGAGATCGCAGAGATCGAGCCGCTGATCGCCCAACGGCGGGCCGAGGCTGAGGCCAGTGAAATGGTTAGACATGCGTCCCTCCGTTGCACTGTTGCGCAGCGAGGCTAGGCGGCAGGGCACCACACTTCAAGATTGCAAGCATTACTCAGGTGCAGACCTCGGTTCCCAAAACGGGTGCGCCGCTGACATCCAAGTGTAACCGGATGCCGCGCGGTCTAGCTGCTGACGACGCCCTCGGCGAGATCGCGCGCCGTGGCCGCCGGATCGCGCTTGTCGGGCGAGCCGAAGCCTCCGGCGCCGGGGGTTACCACCGCGAACCACTGGCCGGTCTTGAGGACGGCGTTGTCGCCATCGAACGCCACGCCCGGCCCGGCCTCGACCTTGCCATGACCGCCGGGACCACCGCCGAAAAGCCCCCAGCTCTGCGAGCGCTGGCGGGTGATGTCGACGCGCACGCGACAGTCATGGGTGGCCTGATAGACTCGCCGCAGGCCCATGCCGCCGCGATACTGGCCCGCGCCGCCCGAATCGGCGACCAGCTCATAGCGCAACAGCTTCAGCGGATACTCGATCTCCAGCGCCTCGACCGGCAGGTTCGAGGTGTTGGTGGTGTGAACATGCACGCCGTCGAGCCCGTCCTTGAGCGAACGCGCGCCGCTGCCGCCGCCGATCGTCTCGAGATAGACCCAGGTCGAGCCGCTGTCAGGCTTCTTGCCGATGAAGTAGGCGACGGTGCAGGCCGAGTTCGAGCAGGCCATCACACGCTCGGGCACGACCTGCGCCAGCGCACCCAGGATCATATCGGCGACGCGCTGGCAGGTCTGCAGCCGGCCGTTGACCGCCGCCGGTGCGGTGCAGTTGAGGACGCTGCCGAGCGGCGCGGTGATGTCGAGCGGTCGCGCCAGGCCAGCATTGGGCAGGATAGTCGGATCCATCACCGACTTCACCACGTAGTAGGCGGTGGCGAGCAGCGCGGTGTAGGTCATGTTGATGCCGGCGCGGCGCTGCTCGGGTCCGTCGAAGGACAGCGCGAGCTGGTCGCCCTTTACCGTCACCTCGACGGCGAGCGGCAGCGGTTCAGGCACCTCCTCGTTGTCGAACACGTCCTCGAAGCGCCAGGTGCCGTCGGGGATCGCCGCGATCGCCGCCCGCATCTTGCGCTCGGCATAGTCCATCAGCGCCTCACCGGCCGACAGCACGATCGCCGTGCCGTACTTGGCGCACAGCGACTGGAAGCGCTGCACGCCGACGCGGTTGGCAGCCATCTGCGCCCGCAGGTCGGAGAGCCGCTCCTTGGGGACCTGGCAGTTGAGCAGGATGAGGTCCTGGACGTCCTTCTGCAGCTCGCCGCCGCGATAGAGCCGCACCGGCGGGATGCGGATGCCTTCCTGGTAGATGTGGGCGTGGCCGCGATCGACGAAGTCGGCGTGGTGCGCGAGGTTGACCGTCCAGGCGACCAGCTGGTTGTCGATGAAGATCGGCTCGGCGATCACGATGTCGGGCAGGTGCGTGCCGCCGCCCTCGTAGGCGTCGTTGCCGATGAAGGCGTCACCCGGGCGGATGTCCTGGGTCGGATAGCGCCGCATGATGTGCGGCACGAGGTCGAGGAAGCTGCCGAGATGGATCGGGATGTGCTCGGCCTGGCATAGCGTCTCGCCGCGCGCGTTGAACAGCGCCGTCGAGCAATCGCGCCGTTCCTTGATGTTGGTCGAGTGTGAGGCACGAATCAGCGTCTCGCCGGTCTCCTCGACGATCGACGCCATGGCCGCGCCGATCACCTCGACCGTGATGGGATCGACGGTCATGTGTCCTCCAGGATCAGGTTGAGCCATTGGTCGACACGAGCCGTCATGCCGGACGGCACCAAAGTCGTGGCGTCCATCTGTTCGACGATGGCGGGGCCGGCGAAGCGGTGGCCGGGCCGCAAGCGTTCGCGAGTGTAGATCGGCGTCGAGACGAAGCTCTTGGTCTCGGCCAGCCAGACGTCGCGATGCTGCGCGATGGCGCCCGATGCGTCCGGTCCCGCCTCGGGATGCGCCTTGAGGTCCGCCTTTCGCACCACGCCGTTGGCCTCCAGCCGCAAGGTGACGATTTCGACCGGGTCTTCGTCGGTCGCGAAACCGTAACGCTGGCGGTGGGCCTCGGCAAAGCGGTCAAGGAGAGTGGCCATTGTCGCGCCGTCGTATGCGATGCCCAGCTCGTAGTTCTGGCCGTGGTAGCGCATGTCGACGGTGCGCGTGAGCTTTCGCTCGTCGGGGGCGATGCCTTCCTGCTCGAACCAGCGCTCGGCCTGGGCGGCGAGGGTGGTGAAGCCTTCGGTGAGTTCCGCTGCTGCTTCGTCTTTCGCCGGCAGCAGTCGCGTCACGGCGAAGTCGGCGCGCAGGTCGGTGAGCAAAAGGCCCATGGCGCAGAGGATGCCCGGGTTTGCCGGCACCAGCACGCGGCGCATGTCGAGCTCACGAGAGAGGCGCGCTGCATGCAACGGCCCTGCACCGCCGAATGCCATCAGCGTGTAGTTGCGGGGATCGTGGCCGCGCTGCACCGAGATCACGCGGATCGCGCGCGCCATGTTGGCCGTGACGACGGAGAGGATGCCCTGCGCGGTTTCCATCAGGCCGAGCTTCAGGCGATCGGCGAGGTCTTGTACCGCCTCGACGGCGAGCGCGCGGCGGATCGTCATGCGGCCACCCAGTAGGTGCTCGGGGTTCAGGATCTGAAGCACCACGTTGGCATCGGTGACGGCGGGCTCGCGATTGCCCCTGTCGTAGCAGACCGGTCCGGGGTCGGCGCCGCACGAGCGCGGGCCGACCTTCAGCAGGCCGCCGGCATCGATATGGGCGATCGAGCCGCCGCCCGCGCCAACCGTATGGATATCGAGCATCGGCGCCTTGATTGGATAGCCGTGCACGGTCGCCTCGGAGGCGAGCTTGCACTGGCCGTCCTGCAGCAGCGCCACGTCGGTCGAGGTGCCGCCCATGTCGAAGGTGATGAGGTCGGGCATCCCGGCTGCGAGGCCGATCGCCTGTGCGCCGACCACGCCGGTCGAGGGACCCGACAGCACCGTGCGCACCGGCATTGCCGCGGCGGTCGCGAAGCCGATGACGCCACCGTTCGACTGCGTGAGATGCGGCGCAGTGGCGAGGCCGAGCGCCTTGAGCCGTGGGGTGAGGCGCTCGATGTAGCGCGCCATCACCGGGCCGAGATAGGCGTTGAGCACCACCGTCGAGAGCCGCTCGAACTCGCGGAACTCCGGCGCGATTTCGTGGCCGGCGGAGAGGAAAGCGTCCGGCAGCTCCTCGCGCAGGATGGCGAGCGTGCGCTTCTCGTGCTCGGGACGCACGAAGCCGTAAAGAAAGGACACGGCGACCGCCTGCACGCCGGCCGCCTTGAGCCGGCACGCTGCTGCACGCACGGCGTCTTCGTCGAGCGCGGTCGCGACCTCGCCGGTGTGCAGCACGCGCTCGGCCACTTCGAGCCGCAGGTCGCGGGGCACGAGGGTCGGCGGCTTGTCGACCTGGATGTCGTAGAGGTCGGGCCTCTTCTGGCGGCCGATCTCCAGCAGGTCGCGAAAGCCTTCGGTCGTGATCAGCCCGGTCCTGACGCCGCGATGCTGGATCAGCGCGTTGGTCGCGACCGTCGTGCCGTGGCCGAAATAGGCGACGGCTGCTGCCGGCTTGTCGCCTGCGTCGGGTGTCACCCGGCGCAGGCCTTCTTCGACGCCCTGGGCAATGCCGCGCGAAGGGTCGTCCGGCGTGGACGGCACCTTCCAGACTTCGACGCGGCCTTGCTCCTCATCGAACAGGCAGACGTCGGTGAACGTCCCACCCGAATCGACGCCGATGCGCCAACGTTGTTGCGTCACGCCGCCCGGACGAGACTGAGCGGCGCGCCTTTGCCCCGGACCTCGGCCTCTTCGTACTCGGCCGCAGCTATCGCTCTATCGAGCGCCGCACGGAGGGCCTTGGCCGACTCCAGGGTGATCTCGACGCCGGCGCGGGCGCTGGCCTCGAGATCCTTGTTGAAGAAGTCGAGCGTGATGACGTCGCCCGCCGACAGATGGCGCGCATGGTCATAGGCAACTACGGCCTGCGTCAGCGGGAACCACGTCTCACCGTGCTTGGCCATGCCCTCGGCTTCGGTGATCTCGACGATCGAGGTGCACATCACGTGTCCTCCTACTTCGCGAGGTGCTTGCCGAAGAACGCCCAGATCTTGTCCCAGCCGTCCATCGCCTGGTCGACCCGGTACAGCGGCCGGTGCCAGTAGAAGAAGCCGTGGCCGGCGCCGTCGTAGCGGTGGAACTCGTAGTTCTTGCCCTGCTTCTTGAGCTCGGCTTCGTGCTGGTTGACTTCCTCCGGGCTGGGCGCGCGGTCGTCGTTGCCGAACAGGCCGAGCAACGGGCACTGCAGGTCCTTGGTCATGTCGATCGGCGCGACCGGCGTCTTGGCGTTGAGCGTCTCCTTGGCCATCACCACGCGGCCGCCCCACAGGTCGGCGCAGGCATCGACGTCCTTCTTCTGGCAGGCATAGATGTAGGCGTGCCGGCCGCCCGAGCAGGTGCCGATGATGCCGACCTTGCCGTTGTGGGTGGGTTGCGCCTTGATCCACTGCACGGCCGCCGCGGTGTCGCCGACCATCTGCGAATCGGCGACGCCGCCGTCGGCGCGCACCTTGGCGGCGACGTCGTCCGGATTGTTCTGGCCGCCCTCGCGTTCATAAAGGTTGTGGCAGATCGCGTTGTAGCCGGCATGGGCGAAGCGGCGGGTCATCTCCATGTAGTAGTCGTCCCAGCCCGGCAGGTGATGGATCAGCACGACGCCCGGAAAGGGGCCCTTGCCCTCCGGCTTCGCTACATAAGCAGTGATTGAAAATCCCTTGTCGCCCTTGAGGGTGACGTTCTCGCAGGTCATCCCGCGGTACCAATTGGCCATCGCTTTTTCCTCCAGGTGGTCGTGCGGCCGGTATTCGACGGCCTCATGGAGGATGAGTCAATCGGCGCGGCGGCCCCGCGAAAGCATGTCCTTGAGCAGTGCTTGTGAACGCGTCCGGTCGAAGAAGCGCGTATGCAGCATCTGTTTGTTGCGTGACGCCGAGGTCAGATAGAAGCGCTCGTACAGGAAGCCGCGGCCGCCCAGCGCCGAGCCGACGAAGTCCCACGCCATCCGGAACACTTGGGCGCGCTCGTCCGCCGTTGCACCATCGGCGCCATGCAGCATCTCGTCGAGCAGGGGCCGCAGCTTCGGGTCGTCGAGCTCGGCGCGGCTGGGCGTGGTCAGGAGGTTGTGGCTGCCGATCAGGGTGATGATCTCGGCCACGCGCGGCATCCACATCGGCAGGATCGAGCGCATCGGCTCCAGCGCCGCGCCGTTGGGGAACCATACGCCGTCGCCGCGCTCTGCAGCCTGCTCCAGCGACAGCTCGACCGCATTGGCGGTGAGCCGCACGTAAGCGGCGAGCTCGCCCAACATCTCGGTCGTCGCAGGCGAATAGTCGCCGATCAGCTCGGCCATGCGGGCCGCCAGGCCATAGGCGAATTCGAGCTTGGTGAGGGCGCGAATAGTCGACTGCGTCGTCATGCTGATGGCGTAGCCGGTCTCGCGCATCGAGTTGTAGATCGGCACGTCGCCGTCGATGAATATGCGGTCCCACGGCACCAGCACGTCGTCGAAGATGCAGAACGCGTCCTGCTCGTCGAAGCGAGAGGACAGGGGCTTGTCGAACGGATCGGCGCCCGGCGCCGCGACCGAATCGCGGCACAGGAACTTCAGGCCTGGCGTGTCGAGCGGGATGGCGAAGGCGAGCGCGAACGCCTTGGCGTCGGCCGGCAGAGGCTGGCCGGGATAGACGGCCTGCTCGTCGGCGTAGGGCGCCAGTGTGGCCAGCACCTTCGCGCCGCGCACGATGATGCCGTCGGCTGTCTCGCTGACCTTGCGCACCATGGCCTTGGTGCCGACGACCTTGCTGTCGGTGCGTTTGTCGATGGTGGGCTGGATGATGGTATGCGTCAGCGAGACGTCGTCGTGGGCGAGGTATTTCTGGAAGTCGACGATGTTACGCGCGCCGCGTTCGTTGCGGCCGTCGGCACCGGCCCACACTTTCGGCGCGGAGGCGAAGGCCGCGAACTTCATGTTCATGTAGTCGGGCGTGCGGCCCATGATGCCCATCGAGCCTTCCGACAGGCGCACTAGGCCGGCATGTCGGCGGCGCAGCTCGTCCTTCGACCGCGGGATCATGTGGCTGACGTTGGTCAGTTCACCCGACGGCGGCGCAGCGAACAGGCATTCGCCGGCATAGTCGTGCTGGCGGTCGTAGATCGCGGCGATGCTTTCGGCACCGCCGCGCAGCTTGGGATGCTGGGTGACGTCGGCGACCTTCTCGCCGTCGACCCAAATTTCCCGTTTGGTCTTGCGCAGACCGTCGAGGAACTGTGCTCCGGTCCGCGCGCCCATCTAGAATGTCTTGTTCGCCTGGGGGCGGTGCTTGTTCTTGAGCACGAACTTGGATCGCTCCGCGTTGCGCGGCGCGCGCACCCAGACCTCGCGGTTGGGATGCAGGCCGCCGCCACGCGTCGCCGGCACTGCCGTGGTGCGGGCGCGATGAAGCAGGCGGGTGTCGGCCACGCCGCAATTGGGATGGATGCCGCCATTGTCGGCGACGGCCTTGTCCCAGGCCGCTTTGCGCCTGGCGAGCGTGGCCGCGTCGTTCAGCGCGGTGCAGGAAAGCTCGTTCGTGTTGAGGTCAGCCACGATCTCGTCGCCGTCCTCGATGAAGGCGATCGGCCCGCCCAGCGCCGCCTCGGGGCCGACATGGCCGATTACCAGGCCGACCGAGCCGCCGGAGAAGCGCGCATCGGTCATCAGGGCGACGGTGATGTTGCGCTCGCGGCACAGCGTGGTGATGCGCGAGGTCGGGTCGAGCATCTCTGGCATGCCCGGCGCGCCGCTCGGGCCCTCGTAGCGCACAATCACCATGTCGTGGTTCTGGAAGCGCTCGGGATGCTGGTCGAGCGCATCGAGCAGCGCCTGTTCGCCCTCGAACACGCGCGCCTTGCCGCGGAAGATGTCGCCCTCCAGGCCACCCTCGACGCCGGCGAGCTTGAGGATCGCCGAGAAGTCCGGCGACAGGTTGCCGCCCAGCACGCGCAGGCCGCCGGTCGGCTTGTAGGGCTTCTCGACCGTGTAGACGACCTTGCCGTCGGCCTTCTTCGCGCCGAGTCGCTCGACCTGTTTGGCGAGCGTCTCGCCGGTGCACGTCATCACGTCGCCATTCAGCAGCCCGGCCTCGAGCAGCTCGCGCACGATCACCTGCACGCCGCCCACCTGGTCGATGTCGACCATCGAGTACTTGCCGTAGGGCCGCGCGTCGGTCAGCACCGGCACGATGTGCTGCGAGAGGTA
>DASXQC010000011.1:0-8202 GCA_036493235.1 Reyranella sp. | reverse complement strand
GACGCTCGCACGATCGCCTTCGACGAGATCGACTCGCACGAACATTCGACCATCAACGAGGATGTCGAGTTCATGTTCGACCGCTTGCGCCAAGCGGGCTTCGGGCAGGTCATCGTCGTCGACCTCACCAAGGCCGGGATCGACATTCCTGTCGTGCGGGTCGTCGTTCCGCGGGCGGAGACCTGGTCCTTCTTCTTCATGCATACCGGCCGGGCGAGCGTGGGAAGCCGCGCGCTCGAACAGATCCACACTGCCGGATGAAGACGCCTGGATGAAAACCATCGTCTTCGTCGGGCCGTCGCTTGCCGGGACGGAGCTGCCCTCGACGGTCGTGCGGGCTCCGCCGGTCAAACGCGGTGACCTGGCCGCGGTCGACGACTGCGACGTGATCGTCATCCTCGACGGCGAATTCGGGCAGAGCGATTCGGTCTCGCCCAAGGAGATCCTGGCGGTCCTCGAGAGCGGCAAGACCGTCATCGGCGCGGCGAGCATGGGGGCCTTGCGGGCCTCGGAGCTGGACCGCTCCGGGATGATCGGCGTGGGCTGGGTTTACGACTATCTCCGGCGGCAGGCCGTTCGGCGCGACGCCGATGTCGCGCTGGCCTACTCGCTGTTCGACTTCAAGCCCATGACGGTGCCGATGGTCGACGTGGAATACTGGATGGAGCGGACGTTCGCGGCCGGCCTGATCGGCCGGCCGGAGCGCACACGGGTGATCAAGGCTGCCCGCAAGATATTCTTCGCCGAGCGCACGATGGACAGGTTGATGGATTCGCTGCGCCATGCAGTCGGCGACCAGCTGCTCCAATCGATTCTGACGTTCTCAGGCGGTGAAATCCCGAGCATCAAGTCCCTGGACGCGGAAGAGGCCGTCCGCCGGGCGGCCTCCCTCGCCGCCCAAGAAAAACAGGGCGACGAAATTGAATAACGAACGATTGCCCAGCCGGAAGCTGGTCGAGCTGATCAGCAGGGTTCTGCTGGACAGCGAATTGCGCGACAAGCTGTTTGCTGACCCGGAGGCGTTTGCGCGGGCGTTCGACCTTGGCCCCGACGAGACGCGGATGATCAAGCGTCTCGATCGTCAGAGGTTGGAGCAGCGCGTCGTCGTACTACGATCAGGCTGAGTGGCGCGCCCGCAGCGCGATCACAGGTTCGCGCTGCCGTTCTTGTACGGACAGATCATCGTGTAGTGCAGCATCGTCGGCGTCTTGCCGTCGGCCGCATAATCCCAACTCACCTCGATGCCGTGGGTATCGGAATCGGCTTCGTCCTTCCGCTTCTGCCGGACGTTGTTGTCGATCGGGATCGGCGGCTCGGCGTTGAAGCACTTGCGGAGCGCGGCATCGAGCAGAGCACACCGCGTCAGAGGAACGTTGGTAGGCTCGTCATTCGAGAGCGGCTGGGTGTTGGGCTGTGCCGTCAAGTTCAGACGCGCGTTGCCCACTTCCCGCGCCCAATGCTGCGAACCGAAGTCCACCCAGTTCTGGAGCGGGACGAGGATTGGCTGATACTGACCATATTCCAGCGCGGGCAAATAGACATCCGACGAAGAGTTCAGCGTTTCGATGGACCTCCGCATGGCGTCCACACTGCCGCAAAACTGACCCCAGAAGTTCTTGAACGGCGGACTCTGATAGACAGCCATACCAGCGGTGATCAGCATACCGGCAGCGACAAACGGCATGGATTTCCCTCCCCAACGACCGGCAACCTGCACGTGAACACACACCTTCATCGGTGTGCGAGAGAGCTTATCACCCACGCAAAGGTTGTGTAAACCCGTTGCGGTACGCGTTTTGGGCCCGATTGTCTGGGAACGCTCGGCCCGTCACAATCTGTCGTCAAACACTCGTGCCGAACGAGAGCGGAGAATGCCAGGGGGCGCGAACGAGGATCCCGTCAGCGAACGAAAGTTCGTAACGATCCTGCGTGCGGACATTGTGAAATCGACCGACCTCGTGGCCGAGCTCGACCCGGAGGAGGCAGTGTCGCGCCTCGAACCGGCGCTGACGGCGATGCGTGCCGCAGTGCGCCAGTTCGGCGGAGTCATCAGCCGCGAAATGGGGGATGGGATCGCTGCGGTCTTCGGGGCTCCGGTGGCCGACGACAATCATGCTCCGCTCGCCTGCCACGCCGCCCTCGAGATCATTCGACGCGTGTCGGGTCTCGGCGATTCCGATCTGCAAATCCGGATCGGGCTGCATTCCGGCCTAGCTGTCATGTATGTCATCAGCAACGAGTTCTCCAAGGTCTACGAGATCGGTGGCCCGGCCTCGCATCTCGCGGCCCGGTTGGAGGCTGCCGCCGAGCCCGGCGAAATCTACGCGTCGGAGGCCTGCCAGAAGCTGTCCGAAGGCCACATCCGCTTCGAGAGTCTTGGCCTCAAGGCGCTGAAGGGCTTCGCAGATCCCGTATCGGTGTATCGCGTCCTCGGGGCCGGCGATCCATCGCGATGGCGGGTGCGCAGGACACGCAGCGTTTCGCGCTTTGTCGGCCGATCGCCCGACATGGCCCTGCTGCGGCATGCCGCGCAGGCTTCGCGTGTCGGCGGACGTGCTGTCTGCCTGTCGGGCGATCCGGGCATCGGTAAATCGCGTCTGGCGCACGAATTCGTCCAGGAGCTCAAGGCCGAGGGCTGGGCGCTGATCGAAGCGGGCTGCAGCCCGAACCTGCAGGGCGCACCGTTTGCGGCGCTGAAAGGGGTGCTGCGGTCGGCTCTCGACCTGCAGCCTGACCTCGAGGGCGCCGCCGACCCGCGAGAAGGTATGCCGTCGATCTGGCGCGCGGCCATCGATGCGGTCCTCGACCTGCCCGTCTCGGACGATGAGTGGACCAAACTGGAACCTTCGGCGCGTGGGCAGGCCATCAATGACGCAAGCCGCGCACTGGTCGAGGCCGTAGCGCGTGGCCGACGCGCCGTGCTTCTCGTCGAAGACATCCATTGGGTCGATCGCGCGAGTGCGCCGATCCTGACGACTCTTGCTTCGCTGCAAGTCCCCAACTTGCTCGTGCTGCTGACGAGCCGTCCGGCCGGCCTGCCGCCCTGGGTCCGGCAATGCAACGCGGAGATCCTCGCTTTGCGGGCGCTCGCAGAGAGCGCAGGCTGGGTGATGCTGGACGACATCCTCGGGCTTTCCTCGACGACCTACGAGTTGAAGCGCCGGATCGTCGCGCATACGGCGAATGTCCCGCTCTTCATCGAGGAGGTTTGTCGCCGCCTCAAGGAAACCGGTGTCCTGCTCGGTCAGTGGGGCGACCTTACCCTCGCGCACCCTGTCGACGATCTGGGAGTCCCGGCGAGCGTCCAGGGCGTGATCGCGGCCCGTCTGGATCGCCTGACGAAGCAGGAGCGCTCGGTCGTCCAGGTGGCGGCGGCTATCGGTCGGCGGGCGAAGATCAGCACCCTGTGCGAGGTGATTGGGCTTCGCCAGGCGATGCTGGAGCCCTCGTTGAGTGCACTCGACCAGGCCGAACTGCTCGTGAAGGTCGAGGCTGGAGCGGGGGAGGTTCTCGAATTCCCGCACGAGATGATTCGCCAGGTCGCCTACGACTCGATGATCGCAACGACTCGCGAAGACGTGCATGGCCGGATCCTTGCCGCCCTGGAAGGCGGGGAAGAGCAGGGCGAGGAGACTGACAAGCTTTGCTTTCACGCGACACGGGCGAAGGCCTGGGCCAAGGCCGTCGGCTACGGTCGGGACGTGGCGCGTAGATGTGTGGAGAGATCGGCGTTCGCCGACGCGACCTCCTACTACGAGATTGCCATCGACGCGGTCGACAAGACTCCGATTTCTCGGGCTCGGGAGGTCGAAGCCATAGACCTGCGCACCGAGGCGCGGCTCGCCTTCATGGGATTTGGCCGGATCGCCGAATGGTTCGACCTTGGGAAGGAGGCGGAACGGCGCGCCAATGCCATCGGCGACCTCGACCGGAAGGTCGCCACCATGACCATCCGAGGCGCGGCGCAGAATTTCTACAGCCCGCCCGTCGAGGCGATCGACACGGGTGAGCAAGTGATCGAATTGGCGGAACGCTCGGGCGATCGCCGCTGGCTCAGCATGGCGCGATACGGTCTCGGGCAAGCCTACTGGTATGCCGGTCGTTACCTCGAAGCCGACCAGATGTACGATCGGGCCTATGCCGAGTTGTCCAAGCCGCAGGCTGCTGCGGCTGTAGGCACCACGGTCGATAACCAGTTGCTCATCTGCTGCATGATGCGCGTCATCGTGAACATCAATCTGGGGAAGCTCGACAGCGCCGAACGCTTTCAGCGGCAAGCCAGCGAGCTCGCTGAGCGAAGCGATCGTCCATTCGATCGCGTGGTGGCAGCTTATGGCGGCGGGAGCCTGATCCTCGGTCGGGGTGATGCGGCGAAAGCCGCCGCCATCCTCGACGAGGCATCCGTGATGGCGAACCGACATGGTGTCCGGCTTTTCATCCCTGTCGTCGACTGGCAGCGCGGCGTTGCTTACCTGGAGCAGCAACGCCTGGACGAGGCGAAGGAAATCCTGTCCGAGGCGCTCGAGACCTCCAGGACCATCGGCTACAAGGCGATGGAATTGCGATCGTCGACCGCCCTCGCGCACGTCCTCGGCTTGAAGGGAGACGTTCGCGAGGCGCTGGAAATGCTGCGCAGCGTAACCAACACAGCCCAGCAACAGGGCTTTGCGGGAAGCGAGGCCGAGGCGAGGCTGTTGCAGGCGACGATCATGCCCATCACGAACGACGAGAGCCGGTCGACTGTCGTTCGTAACCTGCGGGCAAGCATCGCCATCTCGTCGCGCAACGGCGCCGAGCCGCTGGTTGGCAAGGCGCAGGCGCTGCTCGACCGGATCGTTGCCGCGACCGGCGCGATCGACTGACGGCCATGCTCGCCGAGCCCGCAGTTCTGGCGCTGTCACTGGCCTATCTCGGCCTGCTGTTCGCCGTGGCCTATTTCGGCGACCGGCACCAACGCGCGTGGTCGGCGAGCCCGATCATCGCGCCGACCGTCTACGGTTTGTCGCTCGCCATCTACTGCACCTCGTGGACCTTCTACGGCGCGGTCGGCCGCGCCGCGTCGGCGGGCTTCGACTTCATCCTGATCTATACCGGACCGGTGCTGGTGATCACGGCCGGTTATCCCATGCTGCGCAAGCTCGTGCGGCTCGCCAAGCAGCACAACGTCACCTCGATCGCCGACTTCCTCGCCTCGCGCTACGGCAAGAGCCGCGTTGTCGGCGTCACCGCCACGCTGTTCGCCACCATCGGCGTGCTGCCCTACATCGCCCTGCAGCTGCAGGCGGTGTCCTCGACCTTCCGCGCCGTCGCCGAGCCCATGGCCTGGATCGACGGCCGTAGCGGTGTCGTCCACACCGACACCTCGCTGATCGTCGCCGGCATGATGGCGGCGTTCACCATCCTGTTCGGCGTGCGCAACGTGCACGCGTCGGAGCAGCATCGCGGCATGATGCTGGCGATGGCCTTCGAATCGGTGGTCAAGCTCGTAGCCCTTCTGATCGTCGGGCCGTTCGTGCTGTTCGTGCTGTTCGACGGCCCGTCCGACCTGTGGCGTCGCCTGGTCGATCAGCCGGCGCTGCTCGAGCAGGTGTCGCGCGAGGGCTCGCCGCTCACCTGGATCGTCACGACGGTGCTCTCCGGCATGGCCTTCCTCTGCCTGCCGCGCCAGTTCCACGCCGCCGTCGTCGAGCACGGCCATCCGGCGAGCCTGCGCACGGCGCGCTGGCTGTTCCCGAGCTACCTCGTGCTGATCAACCTGTTCGTGCTGCCGATCGCGGCGGGCGGCCTGCTGCTGCTCGGCCGCTCGGTCAACGCCGACCTTTATGTGCTGCAGCTGCCGCTCGGCCACGGCGAGAACTGGCTGTCGGCGCTGGTCTTCATCGGCGGCCTGTCGGCCTCGACCTCGATGGTGGTGGTCGCCTGCATGGCCCTCTCGGCGATGATCGGCAACGAGCTGCTGATGCCCTACATCTTGCGCCGACGCGGCAGCTGGACGCCGGGCGGCCAGCAGCCGATGGGGCCGCTGGTGGTGTTCGTGCGCCGTGCGGCGGTCGTGCTGATCATGATGGCGGCCTATGCCTACGAGCGGGTGATCTCGGGCGTCCTGCCGCTCGCCTCGATCGGCCTGATCAGCTTCGCCGCCGTCGCCAACTTCGCGCCGGGCCTGGTGCTCGGCCTCTACTGGCGGCGCGCCCATCGCTACGGCGTGGTCGCCGGCCTGGCCGGCGGCTTCGTGGTCTGGTTCTACGCGCTGCTGCTGCCCAGCCTCAGCTCCGACGCAACCGGGCAGGCCGAGCCATTGCATGACTGGCTGCCGGCGCTGCTGGCCGACCTCGATCCGGTGGGGCAGGGCTTCGTGGTCGGCATCCTGGTCAACACGCTCCTGCTGGTCGGCGTGTCGCTGCTGGTGCGTGCGCGCGGAGCCGATGCCGAGCGGGCCGATGCGTTCGTGCTGGGCGCCGAGCCCGAGCCGGCGCGGCTCACTCCGGTCGATGACCACCGCCTCGCCGAGCTGCGCGACCTGCTGGCCCGCTTCGTCGGCGTCGAGCGCGCCGAGCGGGCGTTGCGCGGGCCGCTGTCGCTGCAGACTGCGCTGGCGCAGACCGAGAGGGTGCTGTCGGGCACGCTGGGTGCGGCGTCGGCGCGCGTGATCGTCGGTGCCTTCGGCCGGCGCGGGCGACTGCTGACGCGCAGCGCCCGCGCGCTGATCGACGAGGCGTCCGAGGCGATCCGCTACAACTACGACATCCTGCGCAACAGCCTCGACCATGTCGGCATGGGCATCGCCGCCTTCGACAAGGACGGCCGGCTGGAAATCTCCAACGACCGCTTCGCCGCTTTGCTGCCGCTCGACCATCCCCTGCTGCGCCGGCCAGAGGCGCCGCTCACCCACGAGGTTGGCACGCCGAGCGGTCTGGTCGTCGAGCTCCGCCTCGATCCGCTGCCCAACGGCTTTGTCGCCACCTGCAACGACGTCACCGCGCGTGTCCGCACGGCCGAGGCGCTGCGCCACAGCGACCGCCAGCTGCGCCGGGCCGCCGAGACGCTGGAACAACGTGTTGTCGAGCGCACGGCCGAGCTCGAGGCGAGCCGCGCCGAGGCGGAGGCGGCCAATCTTGGCAAGACGCGCTTCATCGCGGCGGCGAGCCACGACCTTCTGCAGCCGCTGCACGCCGCCCGGCTGTTCACCGCGGCGCTGATCGATCGCGACCCGGCCAACGATCTCGGTGGCAAGATCGATGCGAGCCTGGGCGCTGTCGAATCGCTGCTCGACACGCTGCTCGACATCTCCAAGCTCGACGCCGGTGCCTTCAAGCCCGACAAGCGGCCGTTTGCGCTGCAGACCCTGTTCGATTCGCTCGGCACAGCGTTCGCACCGGTCGCGGCGCGCCACGACGTCGACCTGGTGCTGGTGCCGACGCACGCCTTCGTCGACACCGATTCCGCCTTCCTGCGCCGCATCCTGCAGAACCTCCTGTCGAACGCGTTGCGCTACGGCCGCGTCGAGGGGCGGCCGCATCGCGTGCTGCTGGGCTGCCGGCGCGAGGGCGGGGCGCTGCGGATCGAGGTCAAGGACAACGGGCCCGGCATCCCGGCCGACAAGCAGCAGGTCATCTTCGAGGAGTTCGTGCGGCTGCAGCCCGAAGACGACCGCCCGCGTGCCGAGCGCGGACTGGGTCTCGGCCTCGCGATCGTCGAGCGCATCGCCCGCATGCTCGACCTGCCGGTACGGCTCGCCTCGGCGCCGGGCCTGGGCTCGACCTTCTCGATCCTGGTGCCGGAAGTGCCAGCCGTCGCCGCCGCAGCGGAGGCCGCCGCGCCGCTGCCCCGGCCGCCAGCCGAGGCCGAGCGGTTCGTGCTCTGCATCGACAATGAGGCGAGCGTGCGCGAGGCGATGGCGACCCTGCTGCGCGGCTGGGGGTGCCGCGTCGCTACCGCGGCGTCGCTCGACGAGGCGCTGGCGGCGACATCTGCCGGCTTGCCGGACCTCGTGCTCGCCGATCTCCATCTCGACGAAGGACCCGACGGGCTGGAAGTCGTCGACATCCTGCGGCAGCGCTGGGCGCGCGCCGTGCCGGCCGCCCTGATTACCGCCGACCGCGATCCGACCTTGCGGGCCCAGGCCCGCGCCCACCAGGTCGAGCTGCTGCACAAGCCGCTCAAGCCCGCCGCCCTGCGTGCGCTGCTGCGGATGCGCGAGCG
>DASXQC010000010.1:0-16165 GCA_036493235.1 Reyranella sp. | reverse complement strand
CGTGCGGCAGCAGGAAGTCGGCAGTGGCGATGATCGCGGGCGGCGGCGCGTCTATGCCGATCAAGCTGGTGCTGACCAGGACCTTCCCGTTGCCGCGCTTCTGCGCCAGCTCGATCAGCTCGTGGCAGCGCTCGGCGGCGATGATCGCATGCGACCACACGTTCTCGAGGTCGACCTCGTTGCCGATTTCCAGCAGCACGTTGGTCGCGTTCTGCTGCACCAGCCAGTCGACGGTGTTGGTCACGGCGGCCTTCACCGCGGCTTCGTCGGTGAAGGTGCCGCTCTGCTTGCCGTAGAACAGGCCGAGGATCACGACCATGCCGATCCAGTCGCAGGCCTTGATCACGCTGTCGAGGCGCGCTGCCCAGGCCGGCTTGATCGTGCCGTCCGCGTTGAAGCCGCAAATCCGCCACGGCTGGTTCCAGGAATAACCCTGCGGGCTGCCGCCCGAGAGGTTGATGCAGACCGCCAGCAGACCGTGCGCGCGATAGCTCGACAGCGCGGCGATGAACTCCCGCGTGCTGCGCTCGGCATCCCAGTCGCCGTCGGCATAGGCCCAGGCGCCGCGCGTCGCCGGGTTCTCGTCGTCGGCGATCGCATTGGCCATGCGGCTGTTGAACAGCAGGCCCTCGATGCGATGGCCGCGCCAGCTGCGGCCCGCATAGGTCGGCGTTCCGTTGATCCGGAACGCGCCGCCGGAGAGGGTGACCTTAGAAGCCAACCGCTGCGCCGTCGCGCCGGCTCTCGGAGGCGCCGAGATAGGGACCGCCCTCGGGGAACTTCCAGATGATCTGGCTGGCGCCGAAGGCGCCGTTCGGCCACGACTGGCGTGTGAGTTTGTGGCCGAGCGCCTCGAGGCCGATCGCAGTGTCGGGCGCCATGTGGCTTTCCGTCCAGATCGTGCCGTCGTTCTCGTGCACGCGCCAACGTGGCGCGTCGATGGCGGCCTGCGGGTTCTGGCCGTAGTCGACGATGCGCGAGAAGACCTGCATGTGGCCCTGCGGCTGCATGGCGCCGCCCATCAGGCCGAAGGTCGCGACCGGCTTGCCGTCCTTGGTGATGAAAGCCGGGATGATGGTGTGATAGGGCCGCTTGTTGGGGCCGACCTCGTTGGGATGACCTTTGGTGGTGACGAAGCCCGAGGCGCGGTTCTGGAGCGCGATGCCGGTGCCGGGTGGCACGATGCCCGCGCCGAAGCCGGTGTAGTTCGACTGGATCAGCGAGATCATCATGCCCGAAGCGTCAGCCGCGCCGAGATAGATCGTGCCGCCGTCCTTGGGCGTGCCGGGTCCGAAGTTTTGCGCCTTCTTCGAATCGATCAGCTTGGCGCGGCTCTTCAGATAGCCCTTGTCGAGCATCTGCTTGGGCGTCACTTCCATGAAGCGCGGGTCGGACACGTAGCGCCAGATGTCGGCGAAGGCGAGCTTCATCGCCTCGATGCGCAGATGCGCCATCGCTGCGCTGTCGGGATCGTGACCGGCCACGTCGAAGTTCTCGAGGATACCCAGCGCCATCAGCGCGCCGATGCCCTGGCCCGATGGCGGGATCTCGTGCAACGTCGTGCCGCGATAGGTGAGGCTGATCGGATCGACCCAGTCGGCTTTGTGCGCGGCCAGGTCTTCCTTGCGCAGCGCGCCGCCGGTCTCGCGGGCGTACTTGTCCATCTTCTCGGCAAGCTCGCCGCGATAGAAGGACTCGCCCTTGCTCTCGGCGATCATGGTCAGGGTCTTCGCCTGGTCGGGGAACTTCCAGAGCTCGCCTGGCTTGGGCGCGCGGCCGTTGGGCAGGAAGGCTTTCACCCAGCTCTCCTGGCCCTTCAGACGATCGATCGCGGCGTCCCACTGGCGCGCCACCAGATAGGAGACGCGATAGCCGTCATGCGCGTACTTGATCGCCGGCTCGAACAGATCGGCGAAGGGCAGCTTGCCGTAACGCTTGTTGAGCTCGACCCAGAGCGACACGGCACCCGGCACGCTGACAGCGCCCCAGCCGACGCTCGGCATCGCCGCTAGCCCAGCGTACTTGTCGGGCGTCATCAACGCCGGTGAATGACCCGAGGCGTTGAGGCCCACGAGCTTGGTGCCGTCCCACAGGATGCAGAAGGCGTCCGAACCGATGCCGTTCATGGTCGGCTCGACGATGGTGATGGCGATGGCCGCGGCGAGCGCGGCGTCGACCGCGTTGCCACCCTTGGCCAGCATGCGCAGGCCCGCGGTGGCGGCGAGATGCTGCGAAGAGGCAACGACGTTGGACGCGAAGATCGGCAGCTTCTTCGAGCTGTACGGAAAATCGTAATTGAAGGACGGCACCCCAAGGACCCTTTCTATTTCTTCTTCGCCGCCGCCAGGCCATCGAGGCGCGCCACGAAGCGCGGCACCTGCAGGAACTGGCGGTTGTCGGCGTCGCTCTTGCCGAACAGCGTGGAGAGATCGAACAGGCCCGATCCCGCGATCTGGCCCATCCGGCCCGATACGCTGACGCGCTCCCCGAGCCGCAGGGTTTTTAGCCCTGCCACGGCGGCCTCGGAAAGGCCCGGCGGGGCGGATTCTCGGGATCGTGACGAGAACAGCTCCGCCACGGCGCCCGCCATGGCGAGCGTCCAGTCGTTGAACGCGTAGAGCGAAACTTGCGGGCCGATCTCGACCGTGATGGCCATCTTCTGCTCGTTGCCGTCGATCGTGCGCAGGATGCCCTGCCAGTCGGTGAAGGCGCCGGTCTGCGCGGCCAGCGCGAGGCTGCGTTTCACCGCGTCCTCGATCTGCAATGGATTGTTCGAGGCGAGCGCCGGCTTGGCCAGCGCCTGCAGCCCCTCGAGGAATGCCTTCTGCTTGG
This sequence comes from Reyranella sp., assembly GCA_036493235.1. Lineage (GTDB taxonomy): Bacteria > Pseudomonadota > Alphaproteobacteria > Reyranellales > Reyranellaceae > Reyranella. Next base: position 13,333 of record DASXQC010000010.1, on the reverse strand, counting down.
GATTCTCCTCGTACCACGGCCGGTCGAAGCAGCCGCCGAGTATGAGGGCCGCGCCGCCGAACAGGAGTGAGCGTCTTTTCATCTCCCTCCCCCGACATACGGGGGAGGGTAGGGAGGCAACAAAGGGTGCATGATCCGTCCCGATCGAGATCGTGAGTGAGGCTCTCCCCCTCCCTGCCTCCCCCGTAGGATGGGGGAGGTGATGCTTCTTCAAACTAAGCCGCCTTCACCTGCGCCTTGGCGCGTTCCTCTTCCTTGAGCTCTTTCTTCGAGAGCTTGCCGACGGGTGTCTTCGGCAGATCGGCTCGGATCTCGAGCGCGACCGGCATCTCGTGCTTGCCGATCTTGCCGTCGAGGTGCGCCTTGAGTTCGTCGAAGGTGAGCGTGGCGCCGGGCTTCAGCTTGACGAATACCTTGGGGGCTTCCTGGCGATAGGGATCGGGGATACCGATGACGATGCACTCGTCGACCGCGGGATGCTCGTACACCGCTTCCTCGATCGTGCGCGGATAGACGTTGTAGCCGGACGAGATGATCAGGTCTTTCGAACGGTCGACCAGGTAGAGCCAGCCGTCGGCATCCATGTAGCCCATGTCGCCGGTGCGCAGGCCCTTCCAGTTGCTCGCGGGATGGCTGAACAGCACCGCCTCGGTTTCGTCGGGCTTCTTCCAGTAACCCTTCATCACCTGCGGACCGATGATGCAGACCTCGCCGACATGCTCCCTGCCGGCCGGCAGGACCTTGTCCTTGTTCTCCATGTCGCGGATTTCGATGAGCGTGCCCGGGATCGGCACACCGCACGAGCCCGACCGGCGCTCGCCCATGGGATTGATCGAGCCGGTCGGCGAGGTCTCGGTGAGGCCGTAGCCTTCGATCAAGGTCGCGCCGGTCAACTTCTCGAAGGCCGACTGCACCTCCACCGGCAATGGGGCGCCGCCCGACAGGCAGATCTTGAGCGACTTCAGGTCGAGCCCCTGCACCTTGGGATGCTTGTTGATCGCGGTGTAGAGCGTCGGCACGCCAGGCAGGAAGGTCGGCTTCTTCTTCACCAGGTCAGCGACGATCATGTCGATGTCGGGCCGCGGGTAGAGGATCAGCTGGTTGCCGCTCTTCGCCGCGCCCAACATGATTCCCGACAGTCCATAGATGTGGAACAGCGGCAGCACGCAGACGACCTTTTCGCTGCCGGGACTGGTGTAGGACGCCGTCCAGGTTTGTCCCTGGGTCATTGCCGACACCACGCAGCCGTGCGTCAGCATCGCCGCCTTCGGCAGGCCGGTCGTGCCGCCGGTGTACTGCAGCAACGCCACCTCGTCCCAGAGATTGTCCGGCGCCTCATGGATCGTGTACCTGCCGTCGTTCTTCAGCAGGTTCTTGAACGACACGTGCCAGTCGTCGCGCGGCCAGGCCGAGAGCTCCTTCTTCTTGGCGATCGGGTAGAGCCAGTTCTTGGGCCACGGCAGGTAATCGGCGATCGAGCCGACGATCAATTTCTTGAGTCGTGTCTTGCCGCGCATTGCCGCCATTTTCGGGTAGAGCGCAGCGACGTCGAGCGTGACCAAGATGTCGGTCTCGCTGTCGCCGATCTTGAACTCGAGTTCCCGTGCGGCATCGAGCGGGGAATAGTTCACCACCCGGCCGCCGGCCTTCAGGATGCCGAAGAAAGCGATGATGTAGTGCGGCGTGTTGGGCAGGTAGAGGCCGACATTCACGCCCGGCCCGACGCCGAGCTTCTGGAAGCCCGCGGCGGCGCGGTCGGTCGCGTCCTTGTAGTCGCCGAAGGTCATCACCTTGTCGAGGAAGTCGGTGAACGGCTTGGTGGCGTTCTGCGCGCAACTCTCCTCGAAGATCTGGTGGATCGTCTTATTCGGGATCTCGAGTTCCCACTTCACGCCCGGCGGGTAACTCTTTTCCCAGACATGGCTCGACATTTGGTGCGTTCTCCCGTCCGCACTATGGCACGCGGTAGGCGTAGCTGTAGACCGTCTCGAACCCGAGTTCGGCGTAGAGTGGCAGTGCGGCGGCGTTCGTGGCCACCACCTGCAAATAACAGAAGCGCGCGCCGTGCTCGCGACCCCACGCGCCGATGCTCTGGGTCAGGCGCCGCGCCAGCCCACGGCGGCGCGCCGTCGGCGCCACCAGCACATCGAACAGCCCGACATGATCGCCGTCGACCACGCCCAGCGCGAAGGCGATCGGCTCTCCTTGATCCTCCACCTGCGCGAAGCCGACCGGCGCCGCGATCGAGCGCAGCATGTGGGTCATGGTCTCGCGATGGTTGGGCGCCACCGGGCTGAGGATGGCGAAGCCGGCCAGCCAGGCGTCGGACGGCGTGGGCGAGACCCGGACTTCGGGATCCAGGGCGAACCGGTCGTCGAGGACCGCCCGCTGGACCAGGCTCTCGTCGATCCGTCGATAGCCGGCGGCGGCCAAGAGGTCGTCCGTCCCGGCGGGGGCGAGGGGAGTCAGCCGCCAGATCGGCGGTAGGCCGGCGGTCCGATAAGGGGCTTCGAGGTCATTCTTCATCTGATGTGTTGGAGCGCAATCCGGCTCCAAGGCATTGATTGAATTGGCTCTTTTTGTGTAGCCGCCGGCAAGACGCCGGACCCAGCCGTCATCGGTCCGCGTCTGCAGGGCGGGCCAGGCGCGGAAGGCGCGGATTTCGAGCGCGCGGATATCGTTGGGTAGTGACATTCTTCCAGTTATGTGCTAAAAGTAAAATCAATAATAACAAATAGTTGTAATGCGTACTGCAAGTGATACATGAACTCTATCGACATCCCCATCGTCGATGTTCGTGTGAGCTGGCAGCCGGCCCCTCGTCGTAGCTCCTCCCATCTGGCCGTCCGGCTGCCAGCTCTCCTTTTCCTGACGCTGATTGCCCTGATCCTCAACGGCTGCGGCAGCAGCGAGCAGAGTCATGGCTACGCCGACCGGCCACCCAGCAATCGCACCGCTTACGTCGCCTGGGAAGAGTGGAGCCGCTTCGGCCGCTCGACCGTCGTTTACGGCGGCCATGCCGGCGGCTACGTCAACCGCAGCGGCATGAGTGAGCACAGCGAGCCGCTCAACAGCCGGGTCGGCGACTATTGGGGCAGCTGCGGCCATCCCGAATGGAACGGCCGCACCACGAGCCGGCCGTGGTCGGGCGCTTTCGTGTCCTGGGTGATGGCTCACTCGAGTGTGCCCGCGTCGGCCTTCCCGCGCGCCGGCCGGCATGGCCAGTACTTGACCGCGCTCTACGATCACGAGCGCGCCGGCCGCCGGAGCTTCCTGCTGCATGCGCCGAACGAGTACGCGCCCAAGGAAGGCGATCTCGTGTGCACGGGCACCGCCGGCCCGACCTGGCGCTATGCCGATTCGCGCATGGCGCGGCGTCGCATCGACGACACGGTGAGCCATTGCGACGTCGTCACCGGCGTGCGCGGCGGCTTCATCCAGGCGGTCGGCGGCAATGTGAAGAACAGCGTCACCATGAGCCTCTATCCCGCCGACTCCCGCGGCCATCTGGCCCCGACGCCGGGCAAGATCTGGATGATGGTGGTCGAGAATCGCGCGACCTAGCGCGAAGTTGCTTTTCGTCGAATCGCCCGTGGCGTGAGTCCACAAGAGTCCACTCGGGTGTGGACCGGTTGGATGCCGATGGCACAAGGGTTTCGCGCCAGGAGTCCACGAATCCGCCGATTTCTCCTCTTGGAAAAACACCTTCATTGGAGCGCGCCGCCCCAGTGGCGCACGGAAATCATGAACGCCATTGGAGTGGCGCGGTTCGATGAGCATCATCATGCGCGCGACACTGCATGATGACGCGCCGAACACCTATTACGGGCGATGGCCGGGGGAAAAAGCCGCTGTTTCGAGCCTCCAATCGCCCGCCATTGCCCATGATGGGCTCGCTGCGAGCGCCAGAGTCGTGACCTTTGACGTTCCGGAGCGAGATTTCCCAGGGAATCGCTCGCCGCCGCGTTGAAATTTGTGTCTCGACCAAAAAGAGAAATCTGCGCGCCTGGCGTGGACGCCGTGGCTACGAGGCTGCAGGTAGATCGGCAGCAGCCGACGAAAGGGCGTCGGAATTTAATGCTTCTGACGCGCGTTGATCGCGACGACGCCGAGAGCGGCGACCGCAACCAGCAGCAGGGGCGCGTAAGCCCAGTTCGTGAGCTCGACCCAAAGCGCCAGCACCGGCGGGCCGGCGAGCGATCCCAGGCTGCCCGCCTGGGCCAGCAAGCCGTTGATCGGCCCGATCGCGCGCGGGCCGGGTGCGAGCCGCGGCACCGAGGCGAAGGCAGCAGACGGCACCAGGCCACCGATCGCGAACGAGAGCGCGAAGCCCGCGATCGAGACAGGCAAGCCGAGCTCGGGCCGGAAGGCGAGGATTGCCGCGACCGTCGACGCGGCGAGGCCGACGGCGATCAACCGGCCAGGCGTCACGCCACGATGCATCGATCCTGCCGCGGCGAAGCTGCCGGCGATGCCGAGCGCTGTTGCCACAGCGACGGTCTGGCCGGCGGCAGTCGCCGACATGTCGCGCTGGGCGACGAGGTAGGCGGGCAGCATGCCGGCGAGCGCCAGGAACAGCAGCGCGAAGCAGAAGAACGATACGGCGAGCGGCAGGGCGGCGCGCAAGGAGCCCGGTGGCATCTGCCAGCTGCCTGCATGCACCGGCGGTGAGCGGAGCCTCAACGCGGCGAGCAAGGCGGCGACGAGCAGTACGGCGTCGACGGCGAATATCATGCGCCAGCCCGCGTACGCGAAGCTCGCCGTTGCGAGCCCGGCGAGCGCGATGCCGACCGGCACGAAGGTGCCCCACAGCGACAGGGCGACGGGCTGGTGGCGCCGCTCGGCCAGCGCCGCCATGAGCGATGGTCCGGCCACGACCACGAGGAGGTAGCCGACGCCCGCGAGCGTGCGGGCGGCGAGCAGCAACCGCGCACCCTGCGCCGTCGCGCACAGGCCGGCGGCGATCGCCATCACCAGCAGGCCGAGGCGGAAGGCGCGCGCATGGCCGATGCGCTCGGCGAAGGCACCGGCAGGAAGGCCGAGCAGGCTACCGACAAGCGTGACGATGGAGACGACCGCGCCTGCCGTCGCGAGCGACAGGCCGAGTTCGGCCTGCAGCGCCGGCACCAAGGGCGGGACGATGCCGAGTTGCCCCGCGGCGACCACGCCGATCGCGTAGATGAGCAGAAGACGCGGCCACGACGTCATGTGGCCGACGTTAGGGAGGCGCCGCGCGCGAGCCCACGAATAAGTTATTCGTCAGAAACGTTCACGGGTTCGCGGGCCTGGAGGGCAGGCTGCGTTGCGCGAGATAGGCCTCCATGTCGGCCGTCCACAATTGCGGAGCCTGATTGATCTGGTGGCCATTCAGCCTTCCGGCTTCCGGCGGTTCGTAGTCGTGCCATACGCCCTTGCCGCCTGCGGCACGGAAGGCATCGAACTCGGCCTTCGTGTCCGTCAGCGGATAGAAGAGATCCTTGTCGCCATAGAGCCAAAGCGTCGGCTGGCCCCAGCTGACGCCGCGCTTGAAGAGGTCCAGGTTGATCGCGAGGCCTTGCCGGCAAAGCCTGGTGTTTTGCCATCCGCCGACGAAATTGACGACGGCGCGCACCTCGGGATGCTTTCCGCTCCACGCGACACTCAGTATGCCGCCGCGCGACTGGCCGCCGACAGCGATACGGCTGCGATCGACGAACGGCTGGGCGATCAGCACCGGCGTCACAGCCTCGATATCCGCCAGTGCCTGGTCGGCGCCTTCAGCTGCTTCCGCTTCGGTGCAGGAGGCTCCTTCCTCGTTCACCCCCTCCGAGCCGCCGCGGCCGCGCCGGGACGGGGCGATCACCGCCCAGCCCCGCGCCACGAACCAGCGCGCGACTGCCCCAGGATCGTACGGACGGTCGAAGCCGCCTGAACCATGATGAAAGATCAGGGTCGGGAACGGTCCGTCGCCGGCGGGCTTGTAGGTGACCGTGCTGAGTTTGGTCGTCGTGCCGTCGATCGCGATCGACACTGAATCTTGCACCTGCGCAGCCGCGGGGCCGGTGATGAGCACGCCGGCGAGAAGCAGGCCCGCGGTGCGCATGAGCCTCAGTGCGTGACCGTGGTCACCAGGCGGGCCAGCCTGCCGTCGCTCAAGGTCAGGCGTTCCCACACCAGGATGCCGGGCACGATCCGCACCATGGGAGCGTGATTGTCGCTGGTCCAGAAACGCAGGCCGGTCGTGCCCTCGTCGTACCAGCCGAGCTCGCCCAGCCGGCCTTCGGCCTGGCGGATCTCGTCGGTGGCGAAGGGCCACAGTGAGAGACCGTGAAGAGTAGCCGCATCGCTCGTCCATTCGGCGAAGCGGGCCGGCGAGGCGGCAAGCAGGCGATGGGTGAGGTCGCAGATCAAATGGACCGGCAGCGCCGAGTTCTCGACCAGCCGCCGCAGGCCTGCATCGGCCGCCGAGTCGAGCGGCGCTGCGAGCAGGTTCGTCAGCTTGCGCGCCGCCGAGTCGGGCGGTTGGTGATAGCCGCGCTCCCAGCGCGACAGCGTAGCCTGGGTGACGCCGAACAGCTCGGCCGCGTGGCTCTGCTTGACGCCGCGCAGGCGGCGCCAGCGGCTGAGCGCGCGGCCGAACTCGTTCACCCCTTGCCCTGCATGTACGACGCCACGCGCTCGGCGATCATGATGGTCGGTGCGTTGGTGTTGCCACCGATCAGGCGCGGCATCACCGAGGCATCGACCACGCGCAGGCCGGTGATGCCGCGCATCCGGCACTCGTGGTCGACCACGGCCATCGGGTCGTTGTCCGTGCCCATCTTGCAGGTGCCGACCGGGTGATAGATCGTCTCGCAGCGCGCGCGAATCCACTTCTCCAGCTCGGCGTCGCTCTTCGCCGTCGGACCCGGCTCCATCTCGTCGGCGCGATAGGGATCCATGCCCGACTGGGCCAGGATATCGCGGCCTATCTTCACGCCGTTCTTCAGCGTCTCGAGGTCCTTGCGCTCGGCGAGATAGTTGGCGTCGATCAGCGGATGCTCCTTGGGATCCGAGTTCTTCAGCCGGATCGTGCCGGTGCTCTCGGGCCGGAGCGCGCAGACATGAAGTGTGTAGCCGTTCTTCTTGAGTCGCGTGCGGCCGTGGTCGATTATCAGCGCCGGCAGGAAGTGCAGCTGCACGTCGGGCGCGGCAAGGCCGCTCTGCGTGCTGAGGAAACCGCCGCTCTCGGCGATCGGCGAGGTGCCGGGGCCCTTCTTCTTTGTCTTGTACCGGTACAGCGACCACAGCTTGTTGGCGCGATCGTAGGTGTCGCGCGTCTTGCAGTTCTGCAGGATCGACGCGTCGAGATGGTCCTGCAGGTTGGCGCCGACGCCCGGGACGTCGAACAGCGGGCGGATTCCGACCGACTTCAGGTGATCGGCCGGCCCCATGCCGGACAGCATCAGGAGCTGCGGCGAGTTCACCGCGCCGCCGCACAGGACGATCTCCATCTCCGCGCGCGCGACCTCGTCGCGGCCGTTGACGACGTAGCGCACGCCCATCGCGTGGTTCTTGTCGAGTATGATGCGCTCGACCAGCGCGCCGGTGATGACGTGCACGTTGTTCTTGTTGCGCTCGACGGCGGGCCGCAGATAGGCGCTGGCGGCGCTCCAGCGCTCCTGGCTCTTCTGTGTCACCTGGTATTGGCCGACGCCTTCCTGCACGGCGCCGTTGAAGTCGGGGAGGCGCTTGTGGCCGGCCTGCTCGGCGGCCTTCACGAACGCCTCGCTGATCTTCGCGGGATCGGTCTGGTCGGCGACGTTCAGCGGGCCGCCGGTGCCGTGGAATTGGTCGGCGCCGCGCTCGTTGTTCTCGGACTTCCGGAAGAAGGGTAGCACGTCCTCGTAGCTCCAGCCCTGGTTGCCGAGCTGGCGCCAGTGGTCGTAGTCCCAGGCGTTGCCGCGCACGTACAGCATGGCGTTGATCGATGACGAGCCGCCGAGCGTCTTGCCGCGCGGCCAGTACATGCGCCGGTTGTCGCAATGGACCTGCGGCACCGTCTCGTAGCGCCAGTTGTACGGCGACTTCTCGCCGAGGCTGGCGAAGCCCGCCGGCATCTTGAGCAGGAAGGACGTATCGGGCGGGCCGGCCTCGAGGATCAGGATGCGCAACCGGAAATCCTCGCCCAGGCGATTGGCGATCGTGCTGCCGGCCGAGCCGGCGCCGATGATGACGTAGTCGTAGGAGTCGAAGAGCCGCATATGCCGTCCGAATGTGTGCCTTAGGGCAGTCTGTTCTCGATCACGGTGAAGAACTGTCGAGCGGATATGGGCGACAAAAAGCCGGACGCGTCCAGTGGAAATACGCTGCGCGTGACCGAGTCGCCGACGTTTCCGCCGATGGCGTGCACTTCGCCCGGGCGGACCTCGACGACGATGTCGCAATGTCCGGGTCCGCGATTCAGGTTTTCCAGCGTCGTGCCGCCGCTGTCGCGCGAGGCGCAGAGCAGATCGCCGACCTGCGGCGCCCGCTCGTTGAGATGGTGCGGGATGAATGCGGCGCCGGGCTGGCGGGCGCGCAGGACCATGCGCTCGACATAGATCGTGTGGCGCGCGTCGGGGCAAAAGAGATCGCGGGGCACGCCGGCGCTCTGGATGTCCCATGAGATGAAGGCGGCCGACCACGGCACCTCGGTGTCGAGGCCGGTGAGGTTGGGCTTGTCGACGCTCTTCCAGTAGTCGTTGATGCGCCGCGGCGCGTCGACTTCTTTGAGGCCTTGCTGCTCGGTGCGCGCAGGGCCGCTCACCGGATAGAAGGTCGTCTGCCGCCCGAAGCGCGCCCATTCCTGCACCGCCAGCAGCACCATCGAGGTTCTGGCGCTGGCGGTCGGCGGCGCGGCTTCCGGCTTCCACGACGAAGCGGGGCAAGGGCCGAGCGGTGCGAGGGATGCGGCACTCTTCGGGGCCGGCTTGGGGGCGCAGGCGGCTGCGAGCAGCATCAGCAACGTTGGTACGAGGCGGCGCATGCGGGGCTTCTACGACAACGCGAGGCTTGCGGCGAGGTCGATAGTCGGCACACTTGGGGCCGAGGAGGGGAGCGTGCCCGACATCGTCAATGCCGTCATGCTGCGCGAGTGCTGTGTGCTGCTCGCGAAGCGTAGTGCGACGCGCCGTAGCTATCCCAATCTCTGGAGCTTTCCCGGCGGACACGTCGAACGGGGCGAGGACCTCGATTGCGCGCTGCATCGCGAGCTCGGTGAGGAGATCGGCGTCGTGCCCACGCGGTACCGCGCGCTCGCGACGTTCCCGGACCCGCAGGCGCCGGATGTCACCTATCACCTGTTCGCGGTCACCAAGTGGCAGGGCGAGCCGCGCATCCTCGACGACGAGCACAGTGAGCTCGCGTGGTTCGACCGCGACGCTGCCGTCCGGCTGCCCGACCTGGCGCTCGACTCCTACAGACCGATGCTCGCCGGCCTGGCGGACGACGTATGAAGCTGCCCCGTCCCGTTGCCGCCGTCGTTTTCGACATGGATGGCGTGCTGTTCGACACCGAGACGCTCTATGAGAAGGCGGCGCTCGACGCGGCGCGCGAAGTCGGCATTCCCATGACCTCCGAATTCTTCCGCAGCACCGTCGGCTCGCCGTCGCCGGTGGTGCGGGCGCAGGTCGTGGCGCAGTACGGGCCGGACATTCCCGTCGACAAGCTCTGGGATATCTCGCGCCGCATCTTCCGCGAGCTGACGGAGATGCAGGAGATCCTGAAGCCCGGCGTCCTGGAGCTGCTCGACCTGCTCGATGAGCTGGGCTTGCCGCGGGCAGTCGCGACCAGCTCGGTCCGGCCGACGGTCGAGCGGCATCTGCACAAGCACGGGCTCGTCGACCGGTTTCACGGCATCGCCGCTCAAGGCGACTATGTGCGGCACAAGCCGCATCCCGATCCATTCCTGAAGGCGGCGGAGTTGCTGGGCGTCGATCCGCGCGCCTGCCTCGCGATCGAGGATTCGCATCACGGCGTCCGGTCGGCATCCTCGGCCGGCATGATGACGGTGATGGTGCCCGACCTGTTGCCGGCGACCGACGAGATCTGCGCGCTTTGCCTTCACGTCCTGCCGGATCTGCACGAGGTGCGGCGGCTGATCAGTGGAAGTGCCAGTGGCTTCCCTGCTGCGGGATGAGGATGCGCAGGCCGAGATCGTTCGCGGCGGTAAGCTCGTCGCGCATCCTGGCCTGCGGCTGCTCGCGCGTGAGCGCGTACTTGATGTGGGTGATCACCACCGGCAGGTCCTTGAGCACGTTGTTGCCGCCGGCGAGCGTGTCGAGCTCATGGAGCGACGTCATGATCCACTTCGGCGTGAGATGGCCGAACAGCTGTCTATCTGGCCGGTCGCTGGTGTAGGACGATTCGATCAGGATCGCCTTCAGCTTGTGCTGGCGCGCCTTATCGGCAACGGCAGCCCAGACGTCGTGCATCTTCGTCGTCTTCTCGACCGGGTCGGGACCGGTGTCGCCGAAATAGAGGATCGCATCGCCGTCGCTCTCGACCAGGAAGGCCGTCGACTCCACGCCGCCATGGCTGAGCGGGAAAGGCGTCATGGTCATCTTGGTGTCCTGCAGTGGCACGGCGACGCCGGGCGCGAGCTCCGTCAGCGGATACTTCTTGAGCTGCGGGGCCTTGCCCCGGTCGGTGAAGTTCGGCCAGGCCTGCCAGTTGAAGTAGCTCTCGCTCAGCGCAGCGGCGACCGAGGGCAGGACATAGATCGGCTTCTTGCTGTCGTCGGGTGAGGCGAGCACCAGTCCAGCGACATGGTCGAGATGGGCGTGGCTGATGAGATAGCCCTTGATAAGATCGGTGAGGACGTAGCCCACGCGGCTGAGCTTCGACTCGGCCGGCAGCTTGATCGAATCGAGGTCGCCCTTTTCCTCGGCCACGCGCAGGCCATTGACCAGTGTGCCGGCATCGAAGGTCACGGCGCGGTTGTCGTCGTGCGGATGGACCAGCCAGGCGCTGAGGTTGCCGTCCTCGATGCCGCCCAGCGCGCCCAGCGCGATGACGTCGAAGCCGTCGGCGGCGTGGGCAGGACCGGCGACCGACAGGCCGGCGGCCAGCGCGATGGCGAGCAGGGAAGTTCGCGGCGTCATGACCAATGCTCCAGTCCACCGATGACAATGGTCGGCACATTAGCCGTATGGCTCTGCACGCTGAAGACGTGCGTGCCGGGCCGCCGGCCTGTGCGCGGCTCTGACACCTCGACGCCTGCCGTCTTCAGCCGCTCGTTGGTCTTGGCGACATCGGGCGCGCGCCACGACAGGCCCCAGAGCTGGTCCGGCGCGTCCGACACACCCTTCTTGAGGTCATGCGCGATCTCGACCACCAGGTCACCGCAGCGGAAGAACAGCAGCCTCGAACCCCAGTCGGGATTGCTGCGGTCGAGCCGAAGATCGAGTCCCAGCCGGCCGGCATAGAGTGCGACTGCGCGCTCGGGATTGGGCGTGCGGACCACGACATGATCGAGTGACGCGATCGCCGCGGCCTCGCTGCTCTTCAGCAGCGGCGAGGGCATCTGTGCCTCTGCGCGCTCGACCAGCGCGATCGGCACGCCATGCGTCGCCTCGGTCGACAGCACGAGCCGTCCTTCCTTGCGCTCGCAAGGCACCGCACGCCGCTCGAGCAGCCGCGCTGCCTTCTCCAGCGACGCCGCCGCGAACACCATCGCCGAAAGCTGCGCCGTCGACGCGTGATCCTCGATCGTCAGCCCGACATTCCCGACCCTGAGCCGCCCATTCTCGGCCTTGCGCCCGAGCAGCGTCTCGTACGCGCCGACCGCGCCTGCGCGAAACGACGCGCACAAGGTGAGGTGGTCGAGCGAGTCGATCATCAGCCGATCCGCTTGAGGTTCGCCTTATAGTGGGCGCCGCGGTGGACGTAGCTCAACGTGTCGCCCTTGATGCGCTCGATATTGTCCGGGGTTGCCTCGCGCGCGACCTTGGCGGGCGAGCCGAAGATCACCGAGCGGTCGGGGAAGGTCTTGCGCTCGGTGACGACGGCGCCGGCGCCGACCAGGCACTGGTTGCCGATCACCGTGGCGTTCAGCACCACCGCGGCGATGCCGATCATCGAGCCGTCGCCGACGATGCAGCCGTGCAGCATCGCCTGGTGGCCGATGGTCACGCCCTTGCCGATCGCGAGCGGCAGGCCGGGGTCGCTGTGGAGCACGCAATTGTCCTGGACGTTGGTGTCGTCGCCAATTGTGATCGGATCGTTGTCGCCGCGGATCACGGCGCCGAACAGGACGCTGACCCGCTCGCCGAGCGTCACGTCGCCGATGATGGTCGCGGTCTCGGCGATGAAGCAGGAGGCCGGAATTACCGGCTTTTTATCGCCGAGCTGATAGATTGGCATCTCATACCCTTCCGTTGGATTGGGCCCGTGACTATCCCAACCGGCGGTGCCGCACCATCGCTGAAATCGCCCGTCTCTACCGCAGGTCGGGGGGAACCCCCTTTCGTAACCGCGCGATCAGTGCGTAAATTCCAGCCGGAAGTTCACTCGCTCCAGAGGGGAAAACCATGAGCGAAGTCGACGGCGCCACTTTGATCGCGCGCAGCCTCAAGCAGCAAGGCATTGACCATCTGTTCGGAATCGTCGGCTTTCCAGTCGGCCCGATCGCAACGGCCGCGCAGAAGGAAGGCATCAACTACATCGGCATGCGCAACGAGCAGTCTGCGGCCTACGCGGCCCAGGCCTACGGCTACATGACCGGTCGCCCCGGCGCCTGCCTGACCGTGACCGGCCCCGGCGTGGTGCATGGCCTCGCCGGTCTCGCCAACGCCCAACAGAACTGCTGGCCGATGATCCTGATCGGCGGCGCCTCGGAGACCTATCGCGGCGGCATGGGCGCCTTCCAGGAAGAGCGCCAGGTGCTGATCGCCACGCCGTTCTGCAAGTTCGCGCATGGCATCGAGAGCGTGGCGCGCATTCCCTACTACGTCGAGATGGCGACCCGGCACGCGATCTACGGCCGCCCCGGCGCCTGCTACCTCGACATGCCGGACGACATCATCAGGGGCACCTGCGAGCTCGACAAGGTCGTCGAGGTCCAACGTGTGCCCGAGCCGCCGCGCAGCGTGGCGCCCGGCGAGAATGTCGAAGCGGCGCTCGACGTGCTCGAAAAGGCCCAGCGGCCGCTGGTCATCGTCGGCAAGGGCATGGCGTGGTCACGGGCTGAGGCTGACGTGCGCGCCTTCGTCGAGCGCACCCAGATCCCGTTCGTGCGGTCGCCGATGGGCAAGGGCGTGATGCCGGACGACCATCCGCTGGCGGTCTCGGCGGCGCGCACCTTGGCGCTTCAGCAAGCCGACGTCGTCTTCCT
>DASXQC010000009.1:0-1609 GCA_036493235.1 Reyranella sp. | reverse complement strand
CTTGAGCCCGTCCACCGTCGCCATCAGCAGGTTGATCGGGTTGGCCGTGCCCAGCGACTTGGCCAGGATGTCGCGCACCCCGCCCAGCTCCAGCACGGCGCGCACGCCGGCGCCGGCGATCACGCCGGTGCCCTCGCTGGCAGGCTTCAACATCACGCGGCCGGCGCCGTAGCGCCCGATCGTCTGATGCGTGATCGTGGTCTTGTACTTGGGCACCTGGAACATGTTCTTCTTGGCGTCCTCGACCGCCTTGGCGATCGCCGAGGGCACCTCGTTGGCCTTGCCGTAGCCGACGCCGACACGGTCGACCTCGTCGCCCACCACCACCAGCGCGGTGAACGAGAAGCGGCGGCCGCCCTTGACGACCTTGGCGACACGGTTGATCTTGACCACGCGCTCCTGCAGCTCGCGGGTATCACGTTCGTTTCGAGCCATCAAAACTCGAGTCCCCCTTCGCGGGCGGCGTCTGCGAGCGCCTTCACCCTGCCGTGGTAGAGATAGCCGCCGCGATCGAACACGACAGTTGCGATGCCGGCCGCCTTCGCCCGTTCGGCGATCAGCTTGCCAACGGCCGCCGGCGCATCGGCGCGTGACGTCTTGACCAGCTGCTTCTCGCCGCTGGACGCGGCCGCCAGCGTGTGGCCGGCCTCGTCATCGATCAGCTGGGCGTAGATGCGCGCGTTTGAGCGGTACACGGCCAGGCGCGGCCGCGCGACCGTCCCCGACAGCTTGGCACGCACGCGGCGATGCCGCCGCTGCCGTGCCTGTTCCTTCGTCTGAACGCTCATGATGCGACCTCGGTCGACGCATGAGCGGGGAGGGGTGCGGGGAACCGGGAGGTTCCCCGCGTCCGGCGAAGAAGGGGGTCCCGTGGGGGAAACGTGGTTTCCCCCACGAACGTGAGACATAGTCGAACGTTGCTCATGCCCGCTTACCGACCTTCCTGACGACGTGCTCGTCCGCATACCGGATGCCCTTGCCCTTGTAGGGCTCCGGCGGGCGCCACTTGCGGATCTGGGCGGCGATCTCGCCGACCACCTGCTTGGAGATGCCGCGCACAACGATCTGGGTCGGCTGCGGCACCTCGAAGGTGACTCCCTCGGGCGCCTTCACCGACACCGGATGGCTGAATCCCAGCTGCATCTCGAGATCGTTGCCGCGCAGGGCGGCACGATAGCCGACACCCTGGATCTCGAGCCGCTTCTCGAACCCGTCGGTGACGCCGGTGACCATGTTTGCGACCAGCGACCGCGTCAGCCCGTGCAGGGCGCGGTGGTCGCCGCGGTCGCTGGGCCGGGACACCAGCAGCGTGCCGTCGTCGAGCGTGACCGTCATGTCGGGGCTGACGCGCTCCGACAGGGTTCCCTTGGGCCCCTTCACGGTCACGCTGCCGCGCCCGATCTCGATATCGACACCGGATGGCACTGGGATGGGTTTTCGTCCGATACGGCTCATCGAATCACCACACGTAGCAGAGCACCTCGCCGCCGACGCCCGCCTCCTGGGCCTGGCGGCCGGTGACGACGCCGCTCGAAGTTGACAGGATCGCGACGCCCATCCCGCCCAGCACCTTGTGGGGACGGTCCTTGCGTGCGTAGATGCGCCGGCC
>DASXQC010000008.1:0-2385 GCA_036493235.1 Reyranella sp. | reverse complement strand
ACAATCTCTGTTCGTCGTTTGCGGGATACGTGGCGGGTTGCGGCGCGATCGGGAGAGGCCGCCCCGAGTTCGCTTCCCTTCACCCGGGCTGCGCGGCTGAACCTTTTGGCCTCCTGCAGCGTCCAAAGCCGGAAGCCGCTTGAGCGTTGGCGCCGCCCGTTCGCGGCCGAGAGCCCCATGTTGTCACTTCCGTTCTTCGTTGCCGTCATTGCGGCCTTCATGGCCGCCTTGCTGGCCAAGGAGCGCCGTCGACAGTGGCAGGAGCAGGTCGATGCCGCCTCCGCGGCCGGGAGTAACGTGCCGGCGCGGCTGTCGCCGTTCTGGCGTCGGCTAGTGGCCTTCACCCTCGATTTCATTCTTCTGGACACGGTTGACGGAACCGTGAGCGCCTTGTTTTCCGACCCGCTGAGCCGCTTCGGCGATTATCGCCCGCTCGTCCTCCTGCTCGCGATGGTGGTTTACTTCGGCTGCCTGGAAAGCCGGTGGGGCGGCGGCTGTTCGGTCGGCAAGCGACTGCTCGGCATCTGCGTCGTCCGCACCGACAACACTTATCTGTCCCCGTTCATAGCCGGATTGCGCGCCGCGTTGGTGCTGGCGCCATCGCTGGCCAACGGCATGAGCTACGACCCGGACATTTTCCTGGTCGGGTATCTGATCGAGGCGCTGCTGAGCCTGGTGGTGCTCGGCCTGGGGCTCTCGATGCTTTATCTGCTGGCACTCAGCAATAACGAACGCCAGGTGCTGCTGCAGGACCTGGCGTTCAAGACCATGGTGGTGCGGCAGGGGGATCGTGACGCTGGGCGGCTGCTGCCGAGCGCCGTTCCGCTTTGGGAAGGCCACTTCGTCGTCATCGGCGTGATGTGGATCACGGCCGCGGCGCTGCCGGGGATCGTGCGGCTGGTTTATTACTTGTACCACTCGTAGCGGATGAACCCGTAGCCCGGGTGGAGCGAAGCGAAACCCGGGGCAGCGCCGCGTCAATCTCACCGCGCGAACGTGACGCCAACATGCTGCGGCACGCGCAGCGATCAGGGCAAACGCAGTCCCCGGGTTTCGCTTCGCTCCACCCGGGCTACGAAAGGACGAAAGTCACTCCGCCGCCTGCGCCTTGTAGCCCTCGAATCCCGGCGGCGCTTCGTAGAGGTCCGGTTCCATCTTCGACTTGAGGCCGTCCTTCGCGAGTGTCTCTTCGTATTCCTTACGCAGGAACGGGTCTTCGAGCCAGTACGGGATGGCGGTGCCGCCCTCGGTCACATCGATCGCGCCCTCGTCGGTATCCTTCTCGCCCGGAACGCCGGCCTTGTCCTTGCGGTGGTTGTTGGGACCGTACCAGCCGATCAGGCGCAGCGGCTCCGGGCCCACGCCGAAATGCGCGTGATTCCACATGCCGCCATAGGGCGCAGCCGTGACGACGCCGACCGGCTCGTAATCCTGGCGGTAGATGTTCTCCGTCTTCCCGTCCTGCCAGGGCGTCATGCCATCGGTGCGCGGCCAAGTATAGGTGTAGCCCTTGCCCTTGAGGCAGACCAGGATCGCCGACGACATATGCGCGTGCGCCTTCGAGTAGCGCCCGATTTCGTGCTCGCCGATGAAGCCGTAGAACACGTTGTTGGCCATGCTCGGCTCGACCCGCAGATAGCCCGGCGAACGGCGGTTATCGAGGTAGAGCTTGCCGTTCATGATGTCGGGGATCAGGTTCGACTTGCTCATCGCCAGACCGCGCAGCGGATCGGGCTTGATGTCGTCCTTGGGCTTGAAGAAGTCGGCGCTGCCGTCGAAGCGCTTCGGGAACGTCACCGGACAATTGAAGATCCAGTCGGTGTCGCGATAGAGGTTCATCACGTTCGGCGCGGTGGTGGCGACGAGGATGACGGCTGGGCTCGAGGCTGCGTTGACGATGCGGTGCCAGGTGTTGAGCGGGATCGAGAACATCGAGCCCTGCTGCCACTCGAAGACGTGGGGCTTCTTCTGGTCGTCGGTCCAGATCTCGGTGGTACCGCGGCCTTCCGCCACCACCATGATCTCTTCGTACATGTGGCGCTCGGTATTGAGGGCGCCGGCGCCCGGCACCTCGATCACAT
Organism: Reyranella sp.; assembly: GCA_036493235.1. Classification (GTDB taxonomy): domain Bacteria; phylum Pseudomonadota; class Alphaproteobacteria; order Reyranellales; family Reyranellaceae; genus Reyranella. Next base: position 304 of record DASXQC010000008.1, on the reverse strand, counting down.
AGAGGCCCCATTTGCCTTCGGTGCCGTAGAGCTGGATGAAGGTGCCGTTGCCACCCATGCGGTTCCAGCGCTTGAGCGGCATGTCCTGCACGCGCTTGACGCCAATGCCGCGAAACACCGGAATGCCCTGCGCCTCCATCCAATCGTCGTAGGGCGTGTTGGGCCGCTTCCAGGCGCCGTAGCCGGCGTTCTTGCGTCCCTCGGGCTCGTGCCAATGTTCGCTGGTCACTTCGTGCATAACTCGTCTCCCTTGCGGCCGAACGGGGCGAATGTTCTCAGGAACGCCGCCGATGAACAAGGGGAA
>DASXQC010000007.1:0-4293 GCA_036493235.1 Reyranella sp. | reverse complement strand
CTGGGCGGGCGAGCCGGCGACCGCGCTCTACGCCGTCTCCGTGCCCTATGTCTGGCGCACCCTGCCCTTTGCCATCATCCTGGTGCATGCCGCCCTCCAGGGCATCCCGCGCGAGCTCTACGAGCAGGCCGCGATCGACGGTGCCAACGCCTGGCACCGCTTCACCAAGATCACGCTGCCGATGCTACGCCAGATCATCGCCATCATCCTGATCCTGCGCACCGCCTTCGCCTTCGCGGTGTTCGAGGAGATCCTGGCGATCACCCAGGGCGGGCCGGGCGACGCCACCTGGGTGGCAGCCTGGTACAGCTACAAGGTGAGCTTCGCGCCCCCCAACAATTTCGGCATGGGCTCGGCCTCGGCCTTCATCCTGGCGCTGATGGTCGGGCTGATGGCGCTCGCCTACATGCGGCTGGTCTATCGCAGGGTAACGCTATGAGTGTGACGCTATGAGGGGGCCGTTCTGATGTTCCGCACCTCGCCGCTCACCCGCCTGCTGCTGCACGCCGCCAACCTCTTGGTGATCATCTTCATCCTGCTGCCCGTGGCGGCCGTCGTGACGGGCAGTCTCCAGTCGGAAAAGGCACTGCAGGCCGACACGCGCCGCCTGCTGCCGCTCGAAGTCACCCTGGACAACTTCATGGTCATCCTGACCAAAGGCCAGCAGAAAGGACGCATCTTCGATCAGACGACCTACCTGCCGGACAACATCAAGCACTTCTACGAGGCCTTCGCGAACTCGGCGATCATCGCCGTCTCGGTGACCTTCCTCACGCTGCTGTTCGGCGCGCTGTCGGCCTACACCATCGCCCGCCAACGCTACCGATGGACCCTCTTCCTGCTGCAGGCCAACATCGTCGCCCGCTTCGTGCCGGCGGTGGTGATGATGATCCCACTCTACATCGTCATGCGCTCGCTCGGGCAACTCAACTCGTTAGGCGGCGTGATCGCGGCGGAGACGGGCTTCCTCCTGCCCTACGCCATCCTGATCCTGGCACCTTATTTCGATACCATCCCGGGCGAGCTCGAGGAGGCCGCGCGCATCGATGGCTGCACGCGGCTCGGCGCCTTCGTGCACATCGTGCTGCCGCTCGCCACGCCCGCGCTGGCGGCCTGCGGCGTCATCATGTTCATCATCTCGTGGCACGAGCTGCTCATTCCGCTGATCCTGAATGCGCGACCGGATTTCATGACCCTGCCGGTGGTCATCGCCAGCCTGGTCGGCGACGTGCACGTCTTCTTCAACCTGATGATGGCGATCTGCCTGCTCGCCTTGCTGCCGACTGTGGTGCTGGTGCTGCTGCTGCAGAAGTACATCGTCGAGGGCCTCGCTGCCGGCGCCGTGAAGGGCTGATCTCTGTGGTGAGGCTCCTGCTGTCCCTGGTGCTGGCGCTCCTCGCCCTGCCCTGCCAGGCAGCGCCCTCGCCCGAGCAGATCATCGACGCCTTCTTCGGCCCCAACCCCGGTCCGAATCGCGCCGCCTCCTACACTGGCGAAATGAAGGAGCGCTATTCGGACAAGCCGACCTTCGGCCAGATGCTGCTGCCCGGGCGCCACTACACGGCGAGCCGCCGGGCTTCGTCGCCGGCCAACGCACCGATATACGACGTGACGATCGATAACGGCCGCGAGAGGCTGCACTGGTACGCCGACTTCATTCGCGAGGAAGGCACCCTGAAGCTCCGCGCCGTACGGCCCGCCGAGCGAAAGGGCGCCGGCGACTCGGATCTGGACGACGTAGCGGCTCCGGCCCGAGGCCGCTAGAAAGGGCATTCCACCTGGAACGAGGGAATGCCGATATGACGAACATGCTGAAGAAGCGCCTGCAGGCGGGCAAGGCCTGCGTCAACGCGTGGCTCGCCATTCCCAGCGGCTTCTCGGCCGAGGTCATTGCGCAGTGCGGCTGGGACAGTGTCACCGTCGATATTCAGCACGGCGTGCAGGACTACCAGTCGATGGTCGCCTGCTTCCAGGCGATGGACAAGCATCCGATCACGCCGCTGGTGCGCGTGCCGTGGAACGAGCCCGGCATCATCGGCAAGGTGCTGGATGGCGGCGCGTGGGGCGTGATCTGCCCGATGGTCAACAATGCCGCCGAAGCCAAGGCCTTGGTCTCGTATTCGCTCTATCCGCCGAAGGGCAAGCGCTCGAACGGCCCGATCCGCGCCGGCGCCTACGGCGCGGCAACGCCCTACCAGAAGATCGCCAACGACGAGGTGCTGATCATCCCGATGATCGAGACCCAGGAGGCGATCGACAATATCGACGCCATCCTCGATGTTCCGGGCGTCAGCGGCATCTATGTCGGCCCGTCCGACTTAGGCCTGTCGCTCGGCCTGGAGCCGCGGCTCGACCGCGAGGAGCCGCAGGTGCTGAAGATCTACGAGAAGCTCACGAGCGCCTGCAAGAAGCGCAACCTGTTCGCCGGCATCCACAACGGCACCGCGACCTACGCCGCCAGGGCGTTCGGCATGGGCTTCCAGCTCTGCACCATCGCCAACGATTCCGGACTGATGGCGATGGCGGCCCGGGGCGCCGTCAACGGCTTCCGCAAGGAAGTCGGCGCCGCCGCCGACAAGTAACCGGATCGCATGGGGCTGAAGCGGACCGCAGCGGTTCTGCTCGAGGGCATCGGCGCGGGCGATCCGCTGCGCGCCGGTGTCGCCGCCTGGCACCGGCGCGCGCATCGGCGGGCAAGCCCGGCGCTGGTGCGTGACTATCTCGGTCGCGAGACAGTGAGCAAGCTGCACGTCGGCGCCTCCGACAATTCGCTGCCGGGATGGCTCAACACGGACATCGAGCGACATCCGGGGGTGGCCTACCTCGACTGCACCCGGCCCTTCCCTTTCGAGTCCGACACCTTCGACTATGTCTACAGCGAGCACTTCATCGAGCACCTGGAACGCGACCAAGGCGTCGCCTGCCTGCGGGAAGTGCTGCGCTGCCTGAAGCCGGGCGGCAGCAGCGCTATCTCGACCAGTTCCGCCAATTGTTCGGGCTCGCTTCCCTCACGCCCTGCGGGCTGCTGAACCTCGCCATGCACAGCTGGGGCCACCGCTTCCTCATGCGCGCACAGAGCTGACCGAGGAGCTGCGCCGCGCTGGCTTCGGGCGCGTCGATAGCGTCGACGTGGGCGACTCCCGGCACCCGGCGCTGCGCGGCATCGAGCAGCACCAGAAATTCTGTGGCGAGGAGATGAACCGCTTCGAGACCTTCGTGCTCGAAGCGACCAAGTAGGCCGCAGGCGCTGGCACGGGCTGCGGGTTCGCCAGTCCAACCCGCAGCTTCAAGCCCGTTCCGACCTCTCTGCCGCCGAAGAAGCTCGCCGCCGAGCAGACCCGCGTCAGTTCCTGCCGTACTCGTCGTGACGGCGGAACCAGAGGCCCGCTTCGTTGCGGCCCTTGGGCGCGCGGTCGAGCCACTGATACATGCCCCACAGACTGTCGACGCCGCGCGCATACGACGAGTAGGTGTGATAGACCGCACCGTCCTCCAGCACGAAGGCGCTGAGGCCCGGTCGATCGAGTGCGTAGGTCGTCGCATCGACGCCGGAGCGGGCGGCGAACTCGCCGACAATCGACTGTTCCGGATTGTTGTCCATCGCGTGGCTGGCGCGCGCGTAGTTGTAGACGACGCTGCCGTCGCGCTGCTCCTGCTCGGTGAAGGCGACGTTGAAATCGACGTTGAAATCGTCGCCGGCGGACGACGCCCAAGGGAACGTCCAGCCCATGCGTTTGCGGTAGTCGAGCAGCTTGGCCAACGGTGCGCGCGACACCGCCCACAGATTGACATCGTGGTTGGCGAGATGGACGGCGATACCGTTGAAGCCATCGGCGACCGCCGAGCAGGAAACGCAGCCCGCCTTGTAGGTGGGCCCGAACATGAAATGGTAGACGAGAAGCTGCGAGCGGCCGCCGAACAGGTCGGCCAGCGACTTGCTTCCCTGTTCCGTGTCGAAGCGATACGCCTTGTCGAGACGAACCCAGGGCAGTGTCTGGCGCTGGCGGGCGATCTCGTCGCCGCGCCGCGTCAATTCCTTCTCGGCCTCGAGCAGGTCGAGCCGAGCCTTGAGCCATTCGTCACGGGTTGCGGTGATATGAGTAGGCATTGCCTTGCACTCCATTTGTCAGTTGTCCTGACCTAGATTGGGGGTCGGCATGGAGCAGAGAGAGTGACAAGTGTGTCGGGATTCCGATGGATTCGTTGATCGTCGCCGCCGGACGCGCGCTCGCCGCGGGTGACCCGCTCGGCGCGCTGAACCACGTCGCCCTGCGCGACGACGCGCCGGCGCTG
>DASXQC010000006.1:0-8785 GCA_036493235.1 Reyranella sp. | reverse complement strand
GTAGCGAGAGACCCTTAGGATGCTCGACTTCCTCGCCCGCCGTCTCGCCGCCGCGCTCGTCACGCTCGCGCTGGCGACGATCGTCATCTTCGCGATCGTCGAGGTCTTGCCCGGCGATCCGGCGCTGGTGATGCTGGGCACCGACGCGCGGCCGGATACGCTGGCGGCGATGCGCGCGCAGTATGGTTTCGACCAGCCGTTGACGATCCGCTACCTGCACTGGATCGGCGGTCTGCTGAGCCTCGATCTCGGCAACAGCCACGCCTACGGCACGTCGGTCGCCAAGCTGATCGGCGATCGCCTGGCCGTCACCCTCCCGCTCGGCGCGCTGGCGCTCGCCTGGGCGCTGCTGGTCGCCATCCCGCTCGGCGTGTTCGCCGCCTGGAAGCACGGCACGGTCGGCGACTGGGGCGTGATGGGCCTCACCCAGATCGGCATCTCGATCCCGAACTTCTGGTTCGGCATCCTGCTGGTGCTGGCCTTCGCCGTGACCTGGCAGATCTTCCCGGCCGGCGGCTTTCCCGGCTGGCGGCAGGACCCGCTGGGCTCGGTCGACGCCCTCATTTTGCCGGCACTGGCGCTCTCGCTCGGCGAGATCGCGATCCTGACGCGAGTCACGCGCTCGGCGATGCTCGACACCCTGCGCGAGGACTATGTCCGCACTGCGCGCGCCAAAGGCGCGCCGGAAGGCGTAGTGCTGTTCCGGCACGCGCTGCGCAACGCGCTCATTCCTGTGACGACAGTGGCCGGCCTGATCGCGGGCTTCCTCATTGCCGGCGCGGTGATCATCGAAAGCGTCTTCCGCCTGCCCGGCATCGGGCAGCTCGTGTACGACTCGATCAACAATCGCGACCTGATCGTCATCAAGAACGTGGTGATCCTGTTCACCATCCTGGTGCTGGTCGTGAATCTGCTGGTCGACACAGCCTACGTGCTGCTCGACCCGAGGCCGAGGGTCGCCTCGTGAGCGCTCCATCATGAGCGCCTTCTGGGCCCGCGCGCGCCGCCATGTCGGCTTCCAGATCGGCGCCGTCCTGTTGCTGCTGTTCGTCGGCACCGCATTGGTGTCGCTCTTCTGGACGCCCTGGCCGCCCGACGACCTCGCGATGCGATTCAAGCTGCAGCCGTCCTCGGCCCAGCATTGGCTCGGCACCGATCATCTCGGCCGCGACGTGCTCTCGCGCATCATGGTCGGGGCGCAGGTCTCGATTACGGTCGGACTGATCGCCGTCGCGCTCGGCATGTCGGCCGGTGTGTCGCTCGGTGCCTGGGCAGCGGCGCGCGGTGGCTGGGTCGACGAAGCCCTGTCGCGCACCTCGGACCTGATCTTTGCCTTCCCGGCGGTACTGATCGCGATCCTGATCACCTCGGTGCTGGGCGCCAGCGCCCGCAACGCCATTCTCGCCATCGCGATCTTCAACGTGCCGGTATTCGCCCGCGTGACCCGCGGTGCGGCACTGGCCCTCTGGAGCCGCGATTTCGTGAGGGCTGCAACGGCGATGGGCCGTGGGCCGCTCGGCATCACTCTGCGGCACGTTCTGCCCAATATCATGAGCGTGCTCATTGTTCAGGCAACTATCCAGTTCGCCGTGGCGATCCTGGCCGAAGCAGGCCTGTCCTACCTCGGTCTGGGGGCTCAGCCGCCGGTCCCGTCCTGGGGCCGCATGCTGCGCGATGCGCAAACGTACATTTTCCAGGACCCTCAGCTGGCACTCTGGCCAGGATTGGCGGTGGCGCTGGCGGTGCTTGGCCTTAACATGCTGGGCGATGGCTTGCGTGACCTGCTCGACCCGCGTCTCAGATTGTTGCGTGTCGGCTAGCATCCTGTTGGCGTTTCAGGCGTTTCTCCAATGATACAATGCTTGGCGGCCCCTTGAGTACCCAGCTGCGCCGTCTGCTGGTCGTTTGGACAGCGGTGCTGTGCTTCGCCGCGAGCGACGCGTTTGCGCGCACGGGCGACGTTTCCCTCACGGTGATCGGCGATCAGGGGATGTCGGACGAGCTGAAGAAACTCACCGAAGACCTCGACAAGGACCAGCCGCTCACGGGCGATAGTCTCGCTTTGCTGCAGGGCGCCCAAGCCCGGCGCGCCGCGATAGCCGGTGCGCTGCGCTCGCGCGGCTACTATGACGCGCGCGTGACGGCCACGGTGAACGGCCAGCCGATCGAGGATATGACCGCGCTCGACGCCATCGAGCATCAGCCGGAGTCGGAGAAGACGACCTTCAAGGTCGAGGTCGCAACCGGCCCGATCTACAAGGTGGTCGATGTCGAGATCCAGGGACCGCCGGAGATCGTCGGTTATCCGGGCCTCGACCGCAGCAAGCTCACCCTGGCGCCCGGCAAGCCGGCCGACGCCGCGGCGATCCTGGCGACCCAGGACGAGATCCTGGGACAAATTCGTGACCGCGGCTTTGCGCTGGCCGGCGTTGCGCGCAAGGAAGTGCTGATCGACCACGCCACGCGTGAGGCGCACGTCACCTACACCGTGGAGCAGGGGCCGCCGGCACGCATGGGGCCGGTGCGCTTCTCGGGCACCGAGAAGGTCGACATCGTCTACCTGCAGCGCCGCGTGCCGTTCGAGCAGGGCGACCCGTACAAGCCGGCCAAAGTCAACGCGCTGCGCGACCGCCTCACCTCGCTCGGCGTGTTCAACTCGGTGCGGGTCAAGGAAGGGACGTCGCTCGATCCCAACGGCGAGCTGCCGATCGACGTCTCCCTGACCGACCGGCCGTCGCGTACGATCGGCTTCGGCGCGAGCTACGAGACGCGGCTCGGTGCCGCGGTGAACGCCTACTGGCTGCATCGCAACCTGTTCGGCGAGGCCGAGAGCCTCAGGCTGTCGGCTGAGATCAACCGCATCGGCGAGGGCGCCATCCCGGCGGATCTCGGCTACGGCTTCAAGGCCGATTTCCGCAAGCCCGACTGGTGGCTGAAGCAGCAGGACGCGACGATCAATGCTGCCGCGGTAAACGAGATCTACGATGCCTACCATCGCAAAGCAGTGACGCTCCAGTTCGGCCTCGACCGCATCTTCGATCCGCACTGGCGGGTGATGGCCGGCGTGTATGGCGAGGCCTCGCAGATCGAGCGCTACGGCATCTGGGGCTACTATCAGCTGATCGGTTTGCCGACGCAGGTGATCTGGAACATGGCCAACAGCGATGTCGATCCGACTCGCGGCTGGCGTCTTACCCTGAATGCCACGCCTTACGCCGACATGACCCATAACGGCGACCTGTTCGCCATCCTGAAGCTGGTCGGCACGGCCTATGGCGATATCAGCGGCGATGGCCGCTCGGTGATCGCCGGTCGTGCCGCGTTCGGCACGATCCCGGGCGGCACCAACGTCAGCATTCCGTTCGACAAGCTGTTCTATGCTGGCGGCGGCGGCTCGGTGCGTGGCTTCGCCTATCAAAGCGCCGGCCCGCGCGATGCCTTCAACAATCCGTTGGGTGGTGCGAGCCTGGTCGAGGCGAGCCTCGAGTTCCGCCAGCGCATCGGCCAGTCGTTCGGTGCGGTAGCGTTCGTTGATGCCGGCAGCTCCTACACCGACACCATTCCCAACTTCTCGCAGTTCGCGCCGCGACTCGGCGCGGGCGTCGGCGTTCGCTATTATACGAGCTTCGGCCCGGCGCGGCTCGACGTCGGCGTCCCGCTCAACAAGCGCGACGGCGACGCTCCGTTCGGAGTCTATGTGAGTATCGGGCAGGCCTTCTGATGCGATGGCTGCGGATCCTCGGCTGGACGGTAGGCGGCCTCGTCGTGCTGGTCTGTGCCCTGTTCGCCGGCCTGCAAACGCCGCCGGGCAAGGCGCTGGTGGCGGCCGTCGTCTCGTCCGACGACATCAGGATCGAAGGCGTCAGCGGTTTCATCCCGGTCGACCTGCGCGTCGCCAAGATCGCGATGCGCGACAAGAAGGGCGTGTGGCTGAGCCTCAGCGACGCGCGCGTGAGCTGGTCGTTCAGCTCGCTGTTCACCGGTCGTGTGCGGATCGAGGAAATCCAGGCGCGCCAGGTCGAGGTGCTGCGGCCGCCGGAACCGACCGACGAGAAGACGCAGAAAGCGGCCACCAACACCGGCATCAACGTGCCGCTGGGAGTCGATCTCCGCAGCCTGGCGATCGACGACCTGCATATCGGCGCCCCGCTGGGCGGTGTCGATTCGCACTGGAAGGTGGCGGGCAGCGGCCTGTTGACGGCCGACGGTACGCCGAGCCATGTGAAGTTCGAGATGACGCGCAGCGACGGGCCGACGGCGCACCTGACGGCGAATCTCGGCTTCAGCCTCGATCGCTTCTCGATCGACGGCCAGATCGTCGCCGAGGAGTCGACCAAGGGCGGCGTGGTAGCCGCGCTGATCGGCCGGCCGGATCTAGAGGCCACGGGGCTCACGCTCACCGTCAAGGGCGACCGCAACGCCGGCAGCGCCGAGTTCACCGCCGGCGCAGGCGACGCGGTGACGTCCAAGGGCGGCGCGCAATGGCATCGCGCAGACGCTGCGACCGACCTGTCGCTGCGGCTGAGCGTCGTCGGGCCCGGCCTGCCGGACAGTCCGATCGCGCGATTGCTGCGGTCGCCCGCAACCTTGAACGGCGAGGCGTCGATCAACGATGCCGGCCTGGTCGTTGTGAAGCAGGGCACGCTCAAGGTCGGTCCGGCCCAGCTCGACGCCACGGGCCAGTACGACACCAAGGCCGACAAGCTCGATGCTATCGCCAAGCTGCAGACGAGCGAGTCAGGGCCGTTGAGCGATCTCGCGGGCGGCGCAAAGTGGCGCGACCTGCAGCTCGACGTGCAGGCGACGGGATCGGGGTTGGCGAACAAGCCGCAGGTCACCGCGACACTCAAGGGCAGCGCGCAGGACGTCGCGCTGCCGATGCTGGGCGACAAGGCGCCGCCACCGGGGCCGGTGACGATCTCGGCGAAGCTCGGCATGGATCGCAGCGGCAAGCTCACAATCGACGGGCTCGACGCGACGACGGTGCTGGCCAACGTAAAGGGCGGCGGGAGCTTCCTGCCCTCAACCCAGGCGGCCGACGGCAAGATCACGCTGGAGCTGCCCGAGCTGGCGGCTCTCTCCAAGCTCGCGAACCTGCCGCTCGGCGGGCGCGGCCATCTCGAGCTCACGGCCTCTCATGGCAAGGACGGCCAGAAGGCGAGCTGGCTGGGCACGCTCGACCAGCTGACGATGGACGGCGTACCGCCTGGCCTGCTGCAGGAATCGCTGAAGCTGAGTGGCGCTGCGGCGCTGCGGCCCGATAAAGCGTGGCGCCTCGACAAGGTCGCGATGGCGAGCCCCGGCTTCACCTTCGAGATGTCGGGCACCGGCCGCGACCGCACCGGCTCGATCGACATGACGCTGAAGCTGCCCAAGCTCGGCGTGTTGCAGCCGGATGTCGGCGGCTCGGCCGAGGCCACGGGCAAGATGATGATGACGCCGACCGGCGGCGACCTGCAGCTGACCGTCAGCACGACCGATCTCAGCCGCGGCGGCATCGCTTCGAAGAAGCTCTCCCTGATGCTCGACACGGCGCTGGAGGGCGACGCGGTGCGCGGCCGGCTGAAGGCTGACGGCGATCTCGCCAACCAGCCGGTCGCGCTCGAAGGCCAGTTCGCGCGCAATGCCGACGGCGGTATCCAGGTGCCGAACCTCAAGGGCAGCTGGGCCAGCGCCAACGTCGATGTCGCCAATCTCGCCGTCACGCCGAAGGGTGCGACGGGGCACGGCCATCTGACCTTCGCGAAACTGGAGGATCTCGCGCCACTGCTCGGCACGGCGCTGGCTGGCGCCCTCGATCTCGACATCGCGACCGAGCCGGACGACGCGGGCAAGGTGAAGGTCGCGTTGCGCGGTAACAAGCTGCGCAGCGGCACGACCGGCGTGCAGTCGCTGCAGCTCGACGCCACGGTCACGGATCCGATGGGCGTCGCGGCCGCCGACGCCACCCTCAAGGCTGAAGGCCTGAGCGGCGTGGCGGATCTGCGGCGCGCCACGGTGACGGTGAAGGGCGACATGAAGGCGTTCGATGCCACCGTGGGCGTCACCGGTGTCGCCACCAATGCCAACGTCACGGCGCGCATCGAGCCCTCGCCCGACGAGATCAAGGTCGCGCTTCAGAAGTTCGACGGCCGCTACCAGGGCATCCCGATCGCGCTTGCCAGCCCGACGCGCGCGACGGTGATGGGCGCGCGCGTGGCGATCGACCCGACGGCACTGCGCCTGGGTGGTGGCACGGTGCGCTTGAGCGGCGTGGTCGATCCGGCCGACAGCAACCTCAATGTCGACATCACTGGCCTGCCGCTCAGCCTGGCTGACCACTTTGCCCCCGGCACCAATCTCGAAGGCAGCCTGCAGGCCAAGGCGCAGATCAAGGGCGCTCTGGCCAATCCGAACCTGCAGGCGAGCTATTCGCTGAGCGGCGTACGGGTGAAGCGGCCAGAGACCGCGCTCCTGCCGGCGCTGGCATTGCAGGGAACGGCATCGATGGCCAATCAGCAGGCGTCGGTCGATGCGCGCCTGTCGGCCGGCGGCGGCACCAACGTCACAATCAAGGGCAAGGGCTCGCCGTCCGGACAGATGCAGGTCACTCTCGGCGGCTCGCTCGAGATCGCACCGTTCTCGCCGGCGCTCGGCCTCAGCGTGCGCAATGTGCGCGGCACGGTGCGGCCTGACCTTACGGTCAACATCAATGGCCAGACGATCACCGGCTCCGGTACGGTGTCCATCACCGGCGCCACGCTCTCGCTGCCGGCGAGCGGCATGCAGCTCAGCGGCGGCGAGGGCCTGATCGCGCTGCAGGGCGACACGTTGCAGATCCAGCGGCTGCGCTTCCAGACCGCGAGCAGCGGCTCGATCGACGTGACCGGCTCGACGCGACTCGATCCGGCGCAGGGCTTCCCGGTCGAGCTGGCGGTCAACGCCCAGCGGGCGCTGCTGGTCAGCCGGCCCGACCTGGTCGCGAGCGTCTCGAGCAACATCAAGATCAACGGCTCGACGCTGAACGGCTTCGACGTCACCGGCCCCGTCACCATCGACCGCGCCGAGCTGTCGATCGCCGCCTCGCAGGCGGTCAGCTATCCGACCGTCCCGGTGAAGGAGATCAACGGCACGCCCAAGCCCGGTGCGGTGACTGCGCCGCCGCCTCCGCCGCCGACACCGGTCGGCCCCAGGCAGCCGGCCAACAACGGCGTTCGGCTGTCGCTGAACGTGCAGGCGCCGCAGGCGGTGTTCGTGCGCGGCCGTGGGCTCGACGCCGAGGTCGGCGGCCAGTTCACCGTGACCGGCGATCCGTCGGCGCCGGCGGTGCTGGGCAACCTCACCTTGCGGCGTGGCAACTTCAACCTGCTGGGCCATCGACTCGATTTCTCGCGCGGCAACGTCTCGCTGGTCAGCGCCACCACCATCGATCCGCTCCTCGACTTCGCCGCCACCACGACCGTGCAGGGCACGATCATCGAGGTCGACATCACCGGTTCCTCGCGTGCGCCCAAGATCGAGCTCACTTCGACGCCAACCCTGCCGCAGGACGAAGCAATGGCGCTGCTGCTGTTCGGCAAGCCGTCGTCGGCGCTGAGCCCTATGGAACTCCTGAGTGCCGCCCAGGCGCTGGCCGAGCTGACCGGCCGCCAGCCGGTGGGCGGCGGCTTCATGGCCAAGATTCGCGGCGGGTTGGGGCTCGACAACCTGTCGATCAACTCCAACAGCAGCGGGTCGGGCAGCAACCAGGGCACCACGACCTCGGTCGAGGGCGGTCGCTACGTGGCGCCCGGCGTCTATGTCGGCGCGCGTCAGGGCGCCTCGGCGGATTCCAGCCGCGGCGTGGTCGAATGGGAGGTCTTCAAGCACACCAAGGTCGAGGGCGACATCGGCGCCGATTCCACCGGCAAGGTCGGCGTGAAGATGGAATGGGACTATTGAGTTCCTTCGCGCTACGCTTGGCCTCGTGACTGCCCTGATCTTCCTCCTGGTGGCCATCGCCATGCTGACCGCGCTCAGCGGGCGGCGCATACTGGCCGGCGGTGTGTTCGGCCTCGGTCTCATCCTGTCGATCGTGTGGCTCGCCCATCACATGACCGACGCGCTGCCGTTGTCGTTCTAGCCATGACGGCGCTGGTCCGCTTCGGCAACTGGCTCGGCGCGGCGGCTGCCGCGGGCGTGCTGGTGGTCGCCTTCGTGCTGCAGTTCGCCCACAACGAACTGCCGTGTCCGCTCTGCATGCTGCAGAGGATCGCCTTCGTGATGTGCGGCTTCGGCTTCCTGATGAACCTGCGCTTCGGCTCTCAGCCGCTGCACTACGGCGTCATCCTGTTGGCGTCACTGTTCGGTCTTGCCACGTCAGGCCGCCAGGTTTTGTTGCACATCGTGCCGGGCGACGCGGGCTACGGGCCGCCGGTGCTCGGCCTGCATCTCTATACCTGGACGTTCGTGTTCTTCACGGCGACCGTGCTGGGCGTCGCCTTCCTGCTGCTGCTGTCGCCGCGTGAGGTCGAGCGCCGCGAAGGCCGCCATGCGCTGCCGATGGGCAGGCTCTCGTCCTTGGTGGCCTGGCTTCTGATCCTGGTGACACTCGCCAACGCTGTTGCAGCCTTTGCGCTGTGCGGACCGGTCGAGTGCCCGGACAACCCGACGAGTTACTGGCTGCTCACGCGGACTTAGCCGCGAACTCGGTGTCTTTCTTCGGGATCAGGTCGTAGGGCAGGGCGAAGCCCGGCATCGCCATGATGCGCTCACGCCAAGCCGCCGCGTGCGGCCGCTTGTCGAGGTTCATGCCGCCCTCGGCCAT
>DASXQC010000005.1:0-1867 GCA_036493235.1 Reyranella sp. | reverse complement strand
AACCTGCTGCTGGGCTATGCCGGCCTGATGAGCTTCGGCCATGCCATGTTCTTCGGCATGGCGGCCTATTTCTTCGGCCATATAATGAAGGTCTGGGACTGGCCGATCGAGTTCGGGCTGGTCGGGGCGGTGCTGGGCGCGGCGCTGCTCGGGCTCATCACCGGCGCCCTGGCGATCCGCCGACAGGGCATCTACTTCGCGATGATCACGCTCGCCTTCGCACAGATGATCTATTTCCTCTGCGTGCAGATGCCGTTCACCGGCGGCGAGGACGGCCTGCAGGGGATTCCGCGCAAGCCGCTGTTTTTCGGCCTGATCCCGACCGAGAACGACTACGCCCTGTACTACGTCGTGCTGGTGATCTTCCTGTTCGGCTTCGGCGCGATCTACCGCTTCATCCATTCGCCGTTCGGCCAGGTGCTGAAGGCAATCCGCGACAACGAGCAACGCGCTTTGTCGCTCGGCTACGAGGCCGACCGCTACAAGCTGCTGGCGTTCGTGTTGTCGGCCGCGGTCGCTGGCCTCGCCGGCGCGACCAAGGCGATGGTGGTGCACTTCGCGACGCTGACCGACGTCTCTGCCAGCACCTCGGGCGAGGTCGTGCTGATGGCCCTGATCGGCGGCCTCGGCACCATCACCGGTCCGGTGGTCGGCGGCTTCGTGCTAGTCGCCATGCAGGATTATCTCGCCTTCGTCGGCCAGCTCGTGCTGGTGATCCAGGGCGCGATCTTCGTGGTAATTGTGCTGGGCGCGCGGCGTGGCTTGGTCGGCGAATTCAGCGCGTGGTGGAAGTCGCGCCGCCGGCCGGGATAGGCGGCTGCACCAGGTCGTTGCAATTGTTCGCGTGGGTCATCAGGCAGTCCTCGATGATGGACGCCTCGCGCAGCCGATGGACCAGGAACAGGCCGGCCACCACCAGCCCCGCCATGACCGCCAGCACGATCAGCTTGCCGCGCCGGCCGGCCGCCTCGCGCTCCTCATCATCCTGCTCCAGGTATTCCTCGTCCTCGTAGCGGCCGGTCATGACGGCGCCCCTCAGTCAGCGGCGCGCGCACCGGCCTCGCCGGAGGCCTGGTCCTGGGCCGGCACGTTCGCGGGGATCTCGCCGGTCGGCCGCTTGCGCTTGCCGCTCAGCCAATGGGCGAAGCGGTCGAAGTACAGATAGATGACCGGCGTCGTGTAGAGGGTCAGCCACTGCGAGACCAGCAGGCCGCCGACGATGGCGATGCCGAGCGGGCGACGCAGCTCGGAGCCGGCGCCCTGGCCGAGCGCCAGCGGCAGGCCGCCGCCGATCGCCGCGAAGGTCGTCATCATGATCGGCCGGAAGCGCAGCAGGCAGGCTTCGTGGATCGCCTCCTGCGGACTCTTGCCGTGATTGCGTTCGGCCTCGAGCGCAAAGTCGATCATCATGATCGCGTTCTTCTTGACGATGCCGATCAGCAGGATGATGCCGATCAGGGCGATGACGCTGAGGTCGTAGCCGGTGATCATCAGCGCGAGCAGCGCACCCACGCCGGCCGGCGGCAGCGCCGACAGGATCGTGATCGGATGCACGTAGCTCTCGTAGAGCATGCCGAGCACGATGTAGACGGCGAGGATCGCTGCTGCGACCAGGAACGGCGTCGACGACAGCGACGACTGGAAGGCCTGCGCGGTGCCCTGGAAGCTGCCGTCCAGGGTGATCGGGGTCTTGAGATCGGCCTCCATGCCCTTGATGGCGTCGACTGCCTGGCCGAGCGCCACGCCCGGCGCGAGGTTGAAGGACAGGGTGACCGCGGGGAACTGGCCCTGGTGGCTGATGGTCAGCGGCGCGATCCGGTTGGTGAAGTGCGCCACCGTGCTCAGCGGTATCTGGGCGCCGTTCGCC
>DASXQC010000004.1:0-1792 GCA_036493235.1 Reyranella sp. | reverse complement strand
GTTGGTCGTGCCCATGCCCTTCGGACGATCGGGCGTGGCGAGCAGCGCCTTGAGCGCATTGCTGAGCTCGCCGGTGCTGGCGCCCCAGCCGGCGAGATAGGCCGAGTACTTGAAGCTGTCGCGGTTCTTGAAGAACACCGGCGGCGCGGCGGCATCGACGTCTGTCTTCACGCCGATGCGGCTCCACATCGAGGCGACTGCCTGGGCGATCTTGAGGTCGTTGATGTAGCGGCCGTTCGGCGCGCCGAGGGTGATCGAGAAACCCTTCGGGTAGCCCGCCTCTTCGAGCAGCTTCTTGGCCTTGGCCGGATCGTACGGATCGACCGGCGTGTCCTTCCTCGTGCCGCCCATCGGATAGGGCAGCAGGTCGCCGGCCGGCACCGCGACGCCTTCCATGATCTTGTCGTCGATGCCTTTGCGGTCGATCGCGATCGACAGCGCCTCGCGCACCCGCTTGTCCTTCAACGGATTCTTGCCGTTGGTGTCGGGGATGCCGACCGAGGGCTCGGCATACGAGTCGAGGTGGATGTAGATCACGCGGTTCGACACGGCGCGATCGAGGTGGATCTTGGGATCGTTCTTGAGCTTGGCGAGGTCGGTGGTCGGCGGATCCTCGATCATGTCGACGTCGCCCGACAGCAGCGCGGCGACGCGCGCGGTGTTGTTGCTGAGCGGCCGCAGGGTTACCTTCGACCAGGCGGGCTTGCCGCCCCAGTAGTTGTCGTTGCGCTCGCCGACGATGCGGCTGCCGCGCTGCCATTCGACGAACTTGAACGGGCCGGTCCCGACCAGGCCGTTGCCGGCATTGAGCTCGGCCGAGGTCTTGCCCTCGGGCGCCGGGCCCGCCATCGCCTTCTTCGACAGGATCGGCAGCGCCGCTACGTCGAGCGGCAGCAAGGGCGCCGGGCCGTTGGTGTGGATGCGCAAGGTCAGCGGATCGACGATCTCGAAGCTCTTCATCGAGCGGGTATAGATCGTGTAGGGGCCCGGGCTGTTCGGCACCTTCGGAATGCGCTCGTAGGTAAAGACCACGTCCTCGGCAGTGAAGTCCGAGCCGTCGTGGAACTTCACGTTCGGCCGCAGCTTGAATTCCCAGGTCGTGTCGTCGATCGTCTTCCACGACAGCGCGAGGCCGGGCTTGGCCTTGAGGTTCTCGTCCTGCAGCACCAGCGCATCGAAGAAGTGCTGTGCCACCTGGATGTTGGGATTGAGCGTGTGGAACTGCGGATCGAGCGAAGACGGCTCGGTCTTGATCCCAATCTTCAGCTCCTGCGACTGCGCCTTCGAGGGGCCTGAAGCGGCAACACCCGTGAACGCCAGAGCGACCGCGAAAGCGGCGCGCCTTCCCAACTTTACCATGACCCCTCCGAACTCACCGGCTATGCAGGAGACTTATGGCAAGGCTCGACGGCGAGGGCTAGTCTGCCGCCATGTCACACATCACGCCCGACCGTCTCGCCGGCCTCACGGCCGAGCTGACCAAGATCCGCCGCGACATCCATCGTCATCCGGAAACCGCCTTCGAGGAGACGCGCACGGCGCAGATCGTCGCCGACAAGCTCACCTCGTGGGGCATCGAGATCCATCGCGGACTGGCCACGACAGGCGTGGTCGGCACGCTGAAGGGCCAGCGGCCGGGCCAGAAGACGATCGGCCTGCGCGCCGACATGGACGCGCTGCACCTGCAGGAAAAGAACGAGTTCGAATACGCCTCGTCGATCCCCAACAAGATGCATGCCTGCGGTCATGACGGCCATACCACCATGCTGCTGGGTGCGGCGAAGCATCTCGC
>DASXQC010000003.1:0-4106 GCA_036493235.1 Reyranella sp. | reverse complement strand
ATCGCGCTCTACGGCATGATCATCTGGCTCGATTCGTCGTCACTGACCGCCGGCGCGGCCGGCTCGGCCGAACCGTCACGCCGCGGCGCCCAGCTCGCGGTGCATTCGATGCTGGGCTATGCGGGCGGCTTCGTCGGCCCGTTGGCGATCGGCTGGACGCTCGATCTCGCCGGCGGCATGTCGCCGATCGCGTGGGGCCTGTCGTTCGGGGTGATCGCCGCGCTGATGATGCTGGGACTCGTGGCCTTCACGCTCCTGCGGCCACGCGACCTGGAAGGCGACCGGCTGGCCGATGGAGCGGCGGCTCGCCGGTAAGGAAGCGCGCGCATTTCCACACCCAGTGCAGAGCCAAAAACGCCTACTGCAATTCGATGCCGGCTGCCTTCACGACGCCGCGCCAGCGCTCGACGTCCTTCCGGAACAAGGCGCTGGCGGCCTGCGGGCCCGCGCCCACCGGTTCGACGCCAATGCCGAGCAGGCCGTCGCGTACTTCGGCCGTCCTGAGCGCCGCCGCGTAGGCATCGTTCAGTTTGTCGACAACGGTGGTCGGCGTTCCCTTGGGGAGGGCCAGGACATGCCAGATCGGCGCGTCGAGGTGGGCGATGCCCTGCTCGCCGAGCGTCGGAATCTCCGGCAGTACTGGTGAGCGCCGCGCCGATGCCACGCCCAGCACCTTGAGCTTGCCTTCCGAGAGGAACGGCTTGGCGGCATGAGGCGAGGCGAAGGCGACGCTCGAATCGCCGGACAGGATCGCCATCATGCCTTCCGACGCGTTCTTGTACGGCACGTGGACGATGTCGACGCCGGTCACCGATTTGAACAGCTCCATCGCCATGTTGGTGAAGGAGCCGACGCCGGCCGACGAATAGTTGAGCTTGCCGGGATGCGCCTTCAGGGTGGCGACCAGCTCCGTCACGGTCGAGACCGGCAGGCTGTTGGCGACGCACAGCACCACCGTGTCCTCGACCAGCTCGATCACCGGTACGAAGTCGGCGAGCGGGTCGTAGGGCACCGACTTGCGGGTCGCCAGCGCGATGCCGACCTGGCCCGAGCTCAGCATCGCCGCGGTGTAGCCGTCGGGATTGGCCTTGGCCGCGGCCTCGGCGCCGACCAGGCCGCCGGCGCCACCCCGGTTGGCGATCAGGATCGGTTGGCCGATCTTCTCGGCCGCGCCCTTGGCTATGATGCGCGCGATCGTGTCGGCCGGACCGCCGGCGGAATAGGGCACGATCATCTGGATCGGCCGGCTGGGATAGGTTTCGGCGCGCGCGCTTGTCGCGAGCAGCGATGCTGCGCCGGTGAGGAAGATCCGTCGTTGCATGGTTGTCTTCCTCATCTGCCCGTGAACTTCGGCCGGCGCTTTTCCTTGAAGGCGTTGACCGCCTCCTGGTGATCCGGGCCGATGTTGGTCAGCGCCTCGTAGGCCAGCGAGGCATCGAGCTGGGCGTGCGCAATCTGGCGGAGCTGGAGATTGACGACGGTCTTGGTCCAGCGGATCGCCTTGGTGGCGCCCTGCGCCAGACGGTCGGCGAGCTTGTCGACTTTCGCGTCGAGCTCGGTCGTCGGCACGACGTAGTTGATCAGGCCGATACGCTCGGCCTCGACGGCCGTCAGCGGATCGCCGAACAGGAGGTACTGCTTGGCGCGCGCGAAGCCCACGAGCTGCGGCCAGATGATGGCGCCGCCGTCGCCCGCGACGTAGCCCATCTTCACGTGCGGGTCGCAGAGGCGCGCGGTATCGACGGCGACGACGATGTCGCACAACAGCGCGATCGTCGCGCCGAGCCCGAAGCAGTCGCCGTTGATGCGGCAGATGATCGGCTTCTCGAGCTCGATTAGGCCGAACACGATGCGCTTCATCTCGACGTTCTTGCGGTTGAACAGCTCGGGATCGTCGATGCGCCGCTGCATGTTCGGGATGTCGCCGCCGGCGGAGAACACGTCGCCCGCGCCGGTCAGCACGACGACGTCGCACTCGTGGTCGACCTGCACGTCGAGAAAGATCCGCGACAGCTCGTTGTGCAGCTCCATCTGCACCGTGTTCATCGGCGGATTGTCGAGAGTGAGCGTCAGGATCTTTCCGCGCCGCTCGGCGCGGATATAGCGATAGCTGCTGTAGTCCAAGGGCCCCTCCCATGACGTCGGCCGGGCTTAGCCCGTCCGTTACTATGAAATCCAATTCCATCTGGTTCGATGCTATGACCTAGTGGAATAGTCGACGATGAATCTGCAGCAGCTCCGGTACCTCTGCGAGATCGCCCAGCGCGGCCTGAACATCTCGCTGGCGGCGAAGGCGCTGAACACGTCCCAGTCGGGCGTCAGCAAGCAGATCAAGCGGCTCGAGCAGGAGCTCGGGTTCGATATCTTCGAGCGGTCGCGCAACCGCATCGCCGGCATCACGCCGTCCGGCCAGAAGGTGGTCGCGTTGGCCCAGGAGGCGATCGGCCGCCTCAACGACATCCTCTCGGTATCCAGCGAGACCGAAAGCGAGGACAGTGGCTCGCTGACGGTGGCGATCTCGCATACCCAGGCGCGCTACGTGCTGCCGGAAACGCTCGGCCTGTTCACCAAGCGTTATCCCAACGTGACGCTCACCCTGCGCCACGCCAACCCGCGGCAGATCGCGGAGATGCTGCTGGCGGGCGAAGCCGATCTCGGCGTGACGACCGAGAGCGACCGGAGCATCCGCAGCCTCGCCTTCCTGGCCTGCCGTCGCTTCGAGCGCGTGCTGGTCGTGCCCGAGGGTCACCCGCTGCTCGCGGTGAACAAGATCACCCTCGCCGACATCGCGCAGTATCCGCTGGTGGCGTACGAGCAGGCCTTCACCGGACGGCGGCTGGTCGAGCGCGCCTTCGAGCAGGCGGGACTCTCGCCCAAGGTGGCGTTGAGCGCGATCGATGCCGACGTCATCAAGGCCTGCGTCGAGCGCGGGCTGGGCGTCGCCATCCTGTCCGAGGTGACGTTCGATCCGGCGCGCGACGCAGGCCTGCGTGCGATTCCCCTGGGCTTGCTGGTTGCGCCGTCCATCACCAGTATCGCCGTGCGCCATCGGCGCCTGCGGGGCTACGAATACGATTTCATCTCGATGTGCTCGGCCGACTGGACGCGGGCTCGTGTCGACAGAGTTCTCAGTGGGCCGCGGACTCGGTGAGACTTCGACCGTACGCAAGCGGCAGGACGCGGGCTCCGCGCTTCGCCGCTGCGCGGCGACAGAGCATTTCCGACTGCGTCGGAAATGCGTAGGCGTGTCGGGGCGCGCCTGGCGTTAGGCGTGCCCAACCTGGCCCGGAGGGACGCCCGGGATGTTGCCGCCCTGCGCGTCGAGCTGCTGGCGGTAGAGGGCGACGAAGTCGACCGGCGCTATATTGAGCGGCGGGAAGCCGGCCTCGCGGGTGGCGTTGGCGACGACCGCGCGGGCGAACGGGAACAGCAGCCGCGGCGTCTCGATCAGCAGCAGCGGGCCGTAATGCTCCTGCGGCACGTCGCCGATGGTCACCGTGCCGGCATAGATCAGCTCGAGCATGAACAGCGGCTCTTTCTCCGGCGTCGTGGCGCTCGCCTCGACGGTCAGCGACACCTCGAAGGTCTTCGGCTCGAACTGGCGGGTCGCCACGTTGACGTTGAGCGTGAGCTGCGGCTGCTTCTGCTCGATCAGGCTCTGCGGCGCCCGCGGGTTCTCGAAGCTGAGATCCTTGATGTACTGGCCGTGGATGGTGAGCGGGCCCGGGGCCTGCTGCTGCGACGTCGGATTGGGACTGCCGGGAGGAGGTGTCGACATGGCCTGCTTTCTTCCAGAGGCCGCGCCGGTACCATGCAAGGCTCCCCTGCACAAGCCGCGCCCGGGCCGCGACGGCGCGGCAATTGCCAACGGACTTCCGTGGCGCGACAATAAAACCGTCATGAAATCCAAGCGTTTACGCCCCCTGATCGGCGTGTCGGCCTGCCTCAAGGACAACGGTCGCGGCTGGGTCCACTCGGTGGGCGACAAGTATGTGCAGGCGGCGATCCGCGCGGTCGGCGGCCTGCCGGTGATCATCCCCGCCTTTGGCGGCGAGTTCGAGGCCGAGCAGGGTGTGGTCGAGGCGCTCGACCGGCTGCTCGACAAT
>DASXQC010000002.1:0-2576 GCA_036493235.1 Reyranella sp. | reverse complement strand
GTTGGTCGTCGCAACCCGACCCTAACCCGGAAATCGCCGGTGACCGCCGCAAGCCCGCTCCCTCGCTACAGCGCACCCGATGGGCGCGCTCGCTCGCGGCCTTGCTCCGACCAGCTACACCACCACCGGGGGCACGACCTCCGAAATCGGACAACCGGGATTTATGCGTACACGCTCCTAGCCTCTCTTCCAGGTCGTGCCTTTCGGCCCGTCCTCCAGGATCACACCCTTGGCCTTGAGGTCGTCGCGCAGGCGATCGGCTTCCTTGAAGTCCTTCGCCTTGCGTGCCGCCTGACGGGCGGCGATCGCCGCCTCGATCTCGGCTTCGGTCGGGCCGCCGGTGCCGGTCGGCGTCCAGCGAAACCAGGTCTCGGCATCCTGCTGCAGCAGGCCGAGCGCCTGGGCGCCGGCCAGCAACTCGGCCGGATCGTCGAGTTGGTGCAGGGCGCTGATGGCGAGCGGCGTGTTGAGATCGTCCGACAGCGCTTCCTCGACCGACTGCGGCACTGCATTGGCCGGCGTCACTGTCTTGCCGCGCAACGCACCGTACCAGCGGTCGAGCGTGGCCCTGGTCTGCTGCAGGCCCTCGTGCGTGAAGTCGAGCGGCTGGCGGTAGTGCGCCGTCATCAACAAGAGTCGAATGGCATCGGCCGGATACTGGTCGAGCACCTCGTGCACGGTGAAGAAGTTGCCGAGCGACTTGCTCATCTTCTCGCCGGAGACGTTCACGAAGCCGTTGTGCATCCAGTAGGTCGCCATGATGGCGTGGCCGAACGTCGAACGGCTCTGCGCGATCTCGTTCTCGTGGTGCGGGAAGATGAGGTCGATGCCGCCGGCATGGATGTCGAAGGTCTCGCCCAGCAGGCTGCCGCTCATCGCAGAGCACTCGATGTGCCAGCCCGGCCGGCCGCGGCCCCATGGGCTGTCCCAGCCCGGCTGCTCCGGCGTCGAGGGCTTCCACAGCACGAAGTCGGCCGGATCCTTTTTGTAGGGCGCGACCTCTACGCGGGCGCCGGCGACCAACTCGTCGCGCGAGCGACGCGACAGGCGGCCATAGTCCGGCATGCTGGGCACGCTGAACAGCACGTGGCCTTCCGCGGCATAGGCGTGGCCGCGGTCGACCAGCCGGCCGATCATCGCGACCATCTGGCCGACATACTCGGTCGCGCGCGGCTCGTGGTCGGGCGGCAGCGCGCCCAGCCGCTTCATGTCGCTCTGGTAGGCCGAGCCGGTGCGCGCAGTCAGGGACTCGATCGTCTCCTTGTTCGCGGCCGAGCGCACGATGATGCGGTCGTCAATATCGGTGATGTTGCGGACGTAGGTGACGCGGGCATAGCGCCGCGTCAGCAGGCGGTAGAGCACGTCGAACGCCACGACGGGCCGCGCGTTGCCGATATGGACGTAGTCGTAGACCGTGGGACCACAGACATACATCCGCACATGCGCCGGATCGATCGGCACGAATGGCTCTTTTTCGCGCGATAGCGTGTTGTAGATGGTGAGCGACATCGCCCCTTACTCCCGACAGCAGACGTGAACGAAGGCTGACCGGCCCGAAACGGGCGTCAGGCCTCGAAACATCGCGGGGAGAAGACGAACGACATGGCCGCTTCTTATACGAAGCGTTCAGGTTGCGCAAACCACCGCGTGCAGAATCTTCTGCTTCCAGGCCGCCCATGCGAGGCCAAGCCAGACGAGATCGCGCTCGCTGGCTGATTCGAACATGGGCTTGCTGCGGGCGCGGTCAGTGTCGTCCAGGCGCAGGATGAATTTTCCCTGCTGGCGCCGGGCAAATAGCCAGTTGAACAACGCCGCCCACATGTTTCCGACGTGCAGCAGGCCGGTTGGGCTCGGTGCGAAACGGACGACGACGGACATCAAGGGTCTTGTGACGAGGGCGCATTGCTGGTTCAGGCGAGCTTCGTCTAAGGAGACGCCGTTCGTATGTATTCAGGAGTAGTAAAGTGAAGCGTCGTCATCTGTTGGTTGCCGGCCTTGGCGCCCTGGCAACCCCTTCTATAGTTCGCGCCGAAGCCAAGTATCCCGACCGTCCGATCCGCCTCGTCATCCCGTTCGCGCCGGCCGGCCGGCCCGACATCATCGGTCGCAAGGCTGCCGAGAAGTTAACGGCTCTCACGAGCCAGACCTGGGTGGTCGACAACAAGGCCGGCGCCGCCGGCTCGATCGGCTCGGTCGAGGTCAAGAATGCGAAGCCGGACGGCTACACGCTGCTCTTCGCGACCTCCTCGACCCATGCGATCAACCCGACCGCCTACGCCAAGCCGCTCTACGACGCGGTGAAGGACTTCACGCCGGTCTCCTCGATCTGCGTCAACCCGGCGGTGCTGGCCGCCCGCACCGACATGCCCGACACCGTGATGGGCCTGGTCGACTTCATGAAGAAGAACCCGGGCAAGTATTCCTACGGCTCGTCGGGCACGGGCAGCATCTTCCATCTCACCGGCGAGTACTTCAAACGCTCGGTCGGCGGCATGGACGTCGAGCACATCCCGTACAAGGGCTCGGCGCCGGCGCTCAACGACATGATGTCGGGCCAGCTCGCCTGGATGTTCGAC
>DASXQC010000001.1:0-16042 GCA_036493235.1 Reyranella sp. | reverse complement strand
CCGGACTCGCCGGCCCCCTCCACCGTCGACCGATCGTCCTGACCGGGGACAGGATCGACGTCCTGTTCGGCCGCTGGCCCGCACTGGCTGGCCCAGAGCGCCCGCGTCTTGATGTGTGTCGCGGTGCGCGATTGCGCGATACATTTCGCGCCAACTGCGATACAATTAGCCCCCAAGCCGCTGTTTGATTAAAATCATGCGTTTTCAATAGATTAGGTGAATTGGTCATTCGTCTCGTCGCGTAACACACGAAACAAATTTCAAATTATTTATATTGCGTACGCGATGCGGATTAGGTACCTTCTTCGTGTCGGGGGAAGCACCTTTGGGGGGTGCAGTTGGGAAGGGGAGCATGGCGGCTGGGGGGTCGCCAGCTCCTTTCCGACACGGCGAACGGACCACGAGACAAACCACGGGAGTTGCGAAATGCGCGGCCGAAGCTTGCGCAATGCCGCCCTGATGCTGGGCGGCGCGCTGATATGCGTCCAGACCCTTGTCACCGTGCTCGAGCGGAACGCGCGGCCGAAGAGCGTCGACCCGGCGTTCTACACGGAGGTCCAGCAGGCGCAGTTCGCGCTGGGCCCGCGCACCTTTGAGGTCAGCCATCGATCCGGCCCGTCCGCCTCGATGCGCACGCCGTAAAAGGATGACGTAAAGGAACCGCGCCCCTCTTCTGCCGTTATTGCCGCGGAGTCGAATCCCGCGTGCGCATACCGGCAAATCCCCTGACATCGTTCCTGCTCGGCCTCGCCCTGGTGCTGCCGATCGCCGCGCATGCCGCCAATCCCAGTCCGCCGTGCGGAAGCGCGATCCAGCCGCCGCTCTCGGCGCCCGGCCAGCCGCCCTCGACACAGACCTGGAGCGAGTCCGACCTGCGCGGCTGGCAGCCGCCGGCCTGCCTCGGCTGGCGCGACCCGCGCAGCCGGATGGTGGCCGCGCTGTCGGCCGAGATCCACACCCGCGAATCGCTCGACGATCTGCTCGCCCGGCTGGGCGCGTTCTCGAACTATCCGTCGATCCCCTACTGGTCGGCCACCAGCCACGCCTGGAAGCCGATGGTGAGCCGCGCCGGGCTCCAGGGCAGCGGCGGCGATCTCTACGGCGACGCCTTCCACAGCGGCGCGACCTACGGCTACTTCGAGGAGAGCGGCAGCCGTCACACGACCTATCGCCTGCACGTGCTCGAGCGCAGCGACCATCGCGCCGTGATCGAGATCGAGAACACCAGCCCGATCGCCTGGACGCTGCTGCCGCTGTTCGATCCCGGGGCCCTGCAGTCGACCGTGTTCCTCGAGCGCATCGGCCCCGACCGCTGGGCGTGGTACCACGCGCTGCGCGCCGGCGACGGCGCGAGCCTGCTCGCCGCCAACGGCACCGAATCGGCGCTCAACCACATGGCCGCGTTCCACCGCTATATCGCGCAGAAGCCCGCGCCCTCGATCGCGCAGCAGCGCTGATCGACACTCTTGTGCCGGGGGCGCGCGCAACGTGGCAGGATTGGAACAGCCAACCCTCGCCCTTCAGCTCCGCGGATCGGCGGTTTCCTCTTCCCGGCGGCCACGACCCGCCCAAACGGCCACGACCGCTGCCGCCGCCAATGGCAGGTATCCGTTCACGGCGTAGAGAAGAACGATCGCGAGGGCGACCGCGGCTACGACAGCGACGATGCGAACGATAGCCATTGTGCGCGGGGTCGGACGGATCATCAGCCTTGGTACCACACCGACCGGGCGTGGAGGAGCCTCACCGATCGTCAGCGCAGCTTCGGCAACAGGGTGAGGCGCTGCCACAGGCGCAGCACGACGTCGTCCTGCACCAGCACCATGGTGGTGACTGCGGCCAGCAGCACGAACAGCATGCCCTTGGCCAGCTCGTTCACCGCATAGCCCGCCAGGCCGAACCACGTACCGAGCGCGGAATGGTTCAGCGACACCAGCAGGACGATGAGCAGCGTGCGCCGGAACACCGCGCTCTTCAGCGTCGCCAGCAGCGGCACGCAGAACAGCAGGAAGGTCAGGCGATAATCCCAGTTGCTGCCCAGCACGAAGGTGCCGAGGAACACGAACGCGCCGGCATAGAAGAAGCGCCGCCGCGCCTCGAAGCGCGCGTCCTGCACGAAGCGGATGTGGTGGGCGAACAGCAGCAGCGCGCCGAGCGCGGCGATGACCAGCACCGCCGAGATCAGCACGCCCGGCACCGTCACATGGCCCATCACCTTGAAGGCGTAGGCGAAGCTCGGCGAGCCGTAGCTGAGATAGGCGCGCATCGGCTGGGCCTTGTGGATCGCGCCGAGCTCGTCCTGCAGCAGCAGGAACAAGGCGGCGCCCAGCACGACGGCCAGGATCAGCGTGTTGCGGGTGCGGATGAAAGCGGGCCAGCACAGCACCGGGTAGAGCTTGAGCAGCGCCGCCACGAACAGGATGCCGAGCCCCGCCGCGAGCGGCACGGCCTGGGCGAGGCAGACCAGCGAGAACACCGCGAGGTCGTTGTTGCCGCGCTCGACCAGCAGCAGGATCGAGCTCGAGAACGCCGCAGCGACCAGCCACCACGACGGCGACCACCACACCATGCCCGCGACCGAGGCGAGGAAGGCCACCACCAGTGCGATCTCGAACGAGAGGTAATCGGCCTCGACCTCGAAATGCAGCCGCTCGGCGATCCGCTCCCACACGATCGGATAGTCCATCGTGCGATGCCATGGGTCGGCCGGGTTGACGACCTGCGGATTGAGCCCGTGATGCACTGCCTCGATCGCGCCCTGGACCGAACGCATGTCGGAGAACAGCGGCTGGTCGGTCGGCACCGTCAGCGTGCGCCACGTGGGCGTCCAGCCGAACAGCAGCACTGCCAATGCGATCGCAAGCCAGCCGACCACGAAGACGGAGACGGCGCTGCGCTGTGTGGCGTGGATGGCGGTGATGGAAATAGCGGTCCCCCGCAAATTTCTAGCGGCTCAATATCCTGCAGGCTCGCATTGGGGGACGAGCACGCAACCAATTTCCGCCTTCAACGATGCGTTGGCAACGAATGCCGATGCGACGAGTGATCACAAGTTGATCTCACTAGATGTGCAACGACGACGCTCTGCTCCGTCCACTTTTTACGCGACCGTCGCGGGCGTAACAGGCCTCGACGCGCAACGCCCGCGAACAACGCACTCTCTTTGATCACGGCCGCATCGCGTAACTCGGCCGCAAGCGGTCGTCTGGTGCGTGTGCGCCTGGCTCGTCAGCGACGACAGTCCTACTCCGCTGCCGCCTGGCGGTCCTTGAACCAGGCGCGCGCCGGCGGCGTGAAGAGATACCAGGTCGCGACGGCCATCAGGCCAAGCCGCAGCACCACGACATACACCAGCACGCCGCGCTCCAGCGCCTCGTCGAGATGCGACAGATCGTAGAACAGGATCAGCAGGTTGAACGGCACCGCGAGCAGCCAGCGCGCGATGTTGCTGCGCCGGCGCGCGATCGCCAGCAGCAGCACGATCGCCGCGCCGAACAGCACGAAGTTCGCCAGCAGCGTGCGCCCCATGCCGACGACGGCGATCGAGTAGTCGACCATCCAGATCGCGATCACCGCGCTCGCCGCGAGCGCGGCCAGCCACAGCCGCACGAACCGGCTGATCTCGTCCGGCCTGTCGCCGGGGTCCTCGAGGGCTTCAAACATGAGGCGCGTCGAACATGCAGGGCCATTGTGCCACAGCGGCCGGCCATCGCGCGCGTTGACCAAGATCAGGCGACGCCCGCGACGACCCGCCCGCCACGGACTATCCTCGCGCAATGACCGAATTGCCGGCGGACGAACGCCAACGCTCGCTGCCCGGCGAGCATCCCAAATCCCCGCACGACGATCCGCAGGCCGCCGAGGCGCTGGCCCGCATCCTGTCGAGCGACAGCTACCGCGAGGCCGCCGAGGACCTGGGCTTCCTGAACGAGGAGCTGACGCGCGGGCTGCGCCTGCAGCTCGAATACCTCAAGGCCGAGACGCTGCTTCGCCGGCACGACATCCGCCACACCATCGTGGTGTTCGGCAGCGCCCGCGTGGCCGAGCCGCAGGCGGCGCAACGCCGGCTCGACGAAAGCAGGACCGCCGCCGCGACGAAGCCCGGCGACGCCGACGCGCAACAGCGGCTGGTCGCAGCCGGGCGCCTGGCCGAGATCAGCCGCTACTACGAGATCGCGCGTGAGTTCGGCCGGGTGGTCGGCCGCTGCGGCGCCAACCAGGGCGGCGGCTGCACCTGCATCATGACCGGCGGCGGGCCCGGCATCATGGAGGCGGCCAACCGCGGCGCGCACGATGTCGGCGCCTTGTCGATCGGCCTCAACATCACGCTGCCGCAGGAGCAGTTTCCCAATCCCTACGTCACGCCCGAGCTGGCGCTGCGCTTCCGCTACTTCGCGATGCGCAAGTTCCACTTCGCGCTGCGCGCCAGGGCGCTGGTCGTCTTCCCCGGCGGCTACGGCACGATGGACGAGCTGTTCGAGATCCTCGAGCTGTCGCAGACCCGCAAGATGCCCCCGGTGCCGGTCGTACTGGTTGGCGAGCAATACTGGCGACGCGCCTTCGATCCCGACTTCCTCGCCGAGCAGGGCATGATCGATCCGGAGGACCTCCGCCTGTTCAGCTTCGCCGAATCGGCCGACGCGGCCTGGCGCACCATCCTCGACTGGCACGAGCGTCGCGGCGAGCCGCTGCCCTGCGCCCCGCTCTAGCGACGTCTTGCGCCGGGGCGCGCGCCGCTCCGATGGCGTTCATGTCATTGGACCGCGCGCATCCTGTGCGCTCATGATCGAGCGCGCAGGATGCGCGCGGCCCAATGAGCAGTGCATCGCTTTGACGGAAATCATGGCTGGCGGCGCGGTCGTGCGCTTTGCTGCGCCATGCTTTTTCGACCGTTCGTTTCTATCGCCGGCGCTGCAATCCTGCTCGCGAGCGCCGCATCGGCGCAGCCGAAGCCGCCGGCCGGTGCCGGCGCCATCGCGCTGCAGGACTGCCTGCGCGACGCCTCGCCCGCCACCATCCTCGAAAGCCGGCAGCTTGCCGAGAAGACCATCAAGGCCTGTTCGGCGGCGCTGCAGTCGCGCAGCCTGACGCCGGCCGAGATCGCGCAGGCGCGGCTCAATCGCGGCGCCGCGCGCACCGCGCTGGGCGACGCGCTGCTGGCCACCGGCGACTACCTCGAGGCGCTGCGCCACTACGACAGCGCCATCAACCCGAACAATCCCGATGCGCTGCAACTCTATCGCGCCGCCGCAGCGCTCGAGGGCGTCGGCAAGGCCGATGCCGCGCTCACCAAGTACGACGCCGCGATCAAGGCCGATCCCAAACTGGCGCTCGCCTATTACGGCCGCGGCATCCTGCTGGCGACGCGCGAGCGCGCCTACAATCGCGCGATCGCCGACTTCGACCGCGTGCTGACGCTCGATCCCGCCAACACGCACGCCCTGGTCCATCGCGGCGAGGCTTACAGCCAGGTCGGCGACTTCGGCCATGCGCTGGCCGACCTCAACCGCGCGATCCAGCTCGACCCGCGCGATGCCGGCGCCCTGGTCGTGCGCGGCCTGGTGCAGCAGCGGCGCAACGCGATCGACCTCGCGCTCGCCGACTTCGATGCAGCGCTGAAGATCAACCCGCGCGACCAGCAGGCACTGCGCAACCGTGGCGCGCTGCGGGCGGCGTTCGGCCATCAGGACCAGGCGATCGAGGACTTCAACGCGGTCATCCAGATGAACCGCAACGATCCCAGCGCCTTCTTCAACCGCGGCTACGCGCATTTCGGCAAGCACGAATACGAGCTGGCGGTGATGGACTACAGCACCGCGCTCTATCTCGATCCGACGCTGGGGCCGGCCTATCTCAACCGCTGCCTGACGCGCACCATCCAGGGCAAGGAGCTGGTGATGGCGCTGGCCGACTGCGACCAGGCGCTGAAGCTCCTGCCGCTCAGCATCCCGGCGCGTGAGACGCGCGGCTTCATCTATCTCAAGCTCGGCGACCCGGCGATCGCCATCACCGAGTACGAGGCGGCGTTGCAGATGGACGCCAACCGGCCGCTCGCCCTCTACGGGCTGGGCTTGGCCAAGATCCGCATGGGCCGCAAGGACGAGGGCGAGGCCAACCAGGCGGCCGCGCGGGCGCTCAGCCCCGACATCGCCAAGCAATTCTCCGTGTACGGCGTGGAGTAGCCTGCGACTTCAACGATACACAAAGCGAACGGAAGCGACAATTTGCGCGGAACTTTTTGCAGGAGCAACCGTTTCACCCGCGCAACAAATGCTAGAATGACCGGGTTGGGTGTTTGGTGTGGTTGGGCAATGACCGAACATAAGCCGAGTTTCAGCAAGGACGAGCCTCGCCAAGAGGAGGGCAACGGCCGCGTGGCCTGCCCGATCTGCGGCGCGCCGGTGAACCTCTCCGATGTGGCCGAAGTGTCGCGACACCTCAATGGCCTGCATAGCTCGCCGGTCGACAACAGGATCTCTTTCTAGCGAGCCGGCCCGGTTAACCGGCTTGCGCCTCGCTCCGCTCGAGCGCGCGGCGGGCATCGGCCCAGCGGCGGCGAGCGACCGACAGGATCGCGGCCGACTGCGGCGTCTGGGTGCCGGCATGCACGTCGTGCAAGCGGCACACCCAATTGAACCAGATCCGCTCCTGCTTGCGCAGGTGCTCGAGCGTCCCGGCCGGTTGTTCGTTCTGAATTGTTTGCTGTTGGTCCTGCATACACAACGCCCGGAAGACTGACAGCTTGAGAACGTTCCTCGCCTATGTCCGGTTGCGAACTAAGCTACCCCGCAAGCAGCGCCCGCAAATGCCGCTCGACCTCGAACAAAAAGTACGGCTTGCGCAGCAGGGTGGTGCTGTCGAGCGTCACCTCGTCGGCCTTCACCACGCCGCTGGTCAGCAGCACCTTCGCGTTGGGAAAATCGCTCTGCACGATGCGCATCAGGTCGAGTCCGTTTTGCGAACCGGGCAGCTTCACGTCGGTGAATACTGCCTGGACCGGACCGGCGCGCAGCACCTCCAGCGCCTGCTCGACGCTGACCGCCTCCAGCACCTCGAAGCCCGCACCCCGCAGATACTGTGCAGCGGCGGCGCGAATCAGAACATCGTCCTCGACGATGAGGATGCGTCCGAGTTTTCCTGCTTCCGAAGTGCCCCCAGCGCCGATCTCAGCCGGCCCGGCATTCAGCATCCCCCTTGCTTTCATCCCGGAACCAACGCCCCTATGTTCAAAAGGTTACAGAGCCGAGAGTATTGTTTTCAAAGGGCGAAGGCAGATTTTGGCGAAAACGCTGCAAAGAATTCTGCGGCGACCACTCCTTGAATAGGCCTGTCCGTGAATAGGCCTGTCCCGCGCAGCAAATCCGTCCTAAAATGACAATTGAAGTTCGGTGGGAGCTTCACGTCCATCTGGGTCA
Source organism: Reyranella sp. (assembly GCA_036493235.1). Classification (GTDB taxonomy): domain Bacteria; phylum Pseudomonadota; class Alphaproteobacteria; order Reyranellales; family Reyranellaceae; genus Reyranella. Next base: position 8,627 of record DASXQC010000001.1, on the reverse strand, counting down.
CCCCAATGATCGCGCTCGTGTCTGGTAGGCGAGTTTCGGGGCCAGCGCCGCTGGTGTCGGATTGTCGCAACGTATGGGCTGCGCCTGTGATCGCGGTCGCGCTGGCGTGCACGCCGGCGCTGGCGCAGACGCCGGCTTCGAAGGCGCCGCGCGCGCTGCCGATGCCAACCATGCCCACAACGACGACGAGCGCTCCGGCGACGACGCCATCGCAGAAGCCGGCCGAGGCCGCGCCCGCCGACCGTGCTGCCTACGACAAGGCCTTCCAGGCCTCGCTCGAGAAGCCGTCGGATCCCGAAACGCTGGCGAAATTCGCCGATCTGGCGGTGAAGGTGGGTGACATCGAAGGCGCGATCTCCGCGCTCGAGCGGCTGCTGCTGATCGACGCCAACCAGCCCGAGGTGAAGCTCGAGCTCGGCGTGCTTTATTACCGGCTGGGCTCGAAGGAAGCCGCCCTCACCTATCTCGAGGGCGCGCGCACTTCGCCCGCGGCCTCGCCGCAGGTGCGCGACCGGGCCGAGGAATTCCTGAAGGCGGCGCGGCGATGAAGACCCTCCGTCTCCTCTCCGCGATCGCGCTGTTCACCACGGCGCTCAGCAGCGTGGCCTGGGCGGTGCCGAAGGTCGGTGTCGCGTCGGTGGTCGAGGGCGAGCCGATCGGGATCCCGCCGAGCGGCCAGGAGCGCGTGCTGCGCGTCGGCATCGACATGAATGCCGACGAGAAGGTCACCACGCTCCAGAACGACCGCGCACACCTGGTCTTCCTCGACGGCACGTCGCTGACGATCGGCCCCAACAGCCACCTGACGATCGACAAGTACGTCTACGATCCGGAGAAGAAGAAAGGCGACATGGCGCTCACGATGACGCGCGGCACCATGCGCTTCGTCGGCGGCGTGATCAGCAAGACCTCCGAGGTGACGGTCAAGACGCCGTCGGCGTCGATGGGCATCCGCGGCGGCATCTTCAATCTCTCGGTCGGCAGCAACGGCCAGGTCACGGCGAACTTCCTCTACGGCGTGTCGTTCACCATCACCAGCGGCGGCGTTACCCAGACCACCACGCAGCAGGGCCAGCAGACGACCATCCCGCCCGGCGCGCCGCCGCCGGCGTTCGCACCGATCCCGCCCGGCGGCCTGCAGACCACCGTCGCCTCGTTCGAGGGCTCGAGCTTCAACGGTAACAACAATGGCGGCAACAACAACGGAACGCCCGGCCAGAACGGCGGCAACGGCGGCGGCAATGCCGGCGGCGGCAATGTGCCGGGCGGCCGTTCCGGCAGCCCCGGCGGTAACAACGCGCAGGGCGGTCAAGGGGGCAACCAGGGCGGCAACTTCGGCGCCATCATCCACAACGCGCTCAACAATTCCGGGCTCAGCAACGTCAATTCGAACCTGACGCCCAACAACGCCCTCAACAACACGCCGACGCCGCAGCAGCTCGCGGTGATCCTGACCGCGCCCTCGCCGCCCGGCGGCACCGACAACAACGTGCAGTTCGCGCAGGCGAACGGCCCGCCGCAGCAGCAGGACAACAACCAGCCGGGCAACCAGCCGAACGGTCCGGTACAGGGTGCCGGCCCCTTGCAGGGCGCCAACCCGCAGGGCAACGCGCCGCAAGGCAACGGCCCGGGAAACAACGGGGGAAATAACGCGGGCAACAACCAGGCCGGCAATCCGAACGGCCCGGGGCAAGGCGGGAACCCGCAGGGAGGCCAGCCGACCGACCTCCAGGGTGGCCAGGGCGGCACCGGTCCGCTCCAGGGCGCCGCGCCCGGCAGCAATGGACCCGCGTTCGCGAGCGGCCCGCAGGGTCTGGGCGGAGGACAGGACGGCAGTGGCCCTCTATCGGGCGCCTCACCGCTCGGCAGCGGCCCTGTCCAGGGCGGCGGCCCATTGCAGGGTGCCTCGCCGCTCCAGGGCGCGGGACCGCTGCAGGGCGGCGGACCCCTGGATGGCGGCGCGCCTCTGCAGGGCGCCGGACCGCTGCTTGGAAACGGGCCGTTGATTGGCGGAGGACCGTTCCAGGGCGCGGGACCATTGCTCGGCGACGGACCGTTGCAGGGCAACGCACCGATCATCGCGGTCGGTGCGCTCAACGCCGTCTCGCCGACGATCTCGATCGTGCCCGGCACCCCACCGGACACGCCGCCGGTGATTCCGATCAGCCTGCCGCCGAACCCGCCGCCTACGCCAGACCCGTTGCCACCGGGCGATCCACCGGCCCCGACGCCCGATCCGCCGTCGTCGCCGCCTCCGTCGGCGCCGCCGCCGTCGGACCCGCCGACGCCAACGCCCGATCCGACGCCACCCGATCCGCCGACGCCGACGCCGGTGCCAACCATCCCGCCGACAACGAGTTGCCTCGTCAATTGCGGAGCACCGATCATCACGCCGCCGATCACGCCGACCTGCCAGAGCAACGCCAGCGGCTGCACCTGAGCGGCGCCCGAATCAGGCACGTGCATCAGGCCACCTGAATCGAAAGGGCGGACGCCTTCTTCCGAAGACGCCCGCCCTCCAGGCCCTCCCGAACGGGCTGTGTTTACTTCATCGTGCTCGCGACGTTGCTCAGCACGGCGTTCACCTTGGTGCCGACGGCGCCCATCGCCGCGATGGCGGCAACGGCGATCAGCGAGGCGATCAGGGTGTATTCGATGGCGGTTGCACCGTCATGGTTGCGCATGAGGCGGCGAAAAATCGACAGCATGGTTCTCTCCGCAAAAATGAATGACTTCAAACACCTTCACACACTCGCCGCGCTGAGTTCGCGGCGATGCGCGGATTAATTGCGCACGCGAAATAGCTACTACCGTTCGCGCGGGCAGTCATGTTGCGAGTTGTATGGGATGTATCGCCCGGCACCCCGGACGCCGCGGGGGGACGCGATGACGGTCAGTGCACCGTCGTGCTCTACCCCTGTTGGGCAGGACTTTAGCCGGAGGCGGCTGCCTGGGTGCCGGTCAGGTGCGGCTGCGGCATCTTGGGATCGAGCACCAGGCGGCCGGTCAGGACCTGGCTCTTCACCTCTTCGGCCAGGACCTGCACGCTGTCCTCGCCGCGCCGCCACGATTCGATCGCTTCGTCGACCGCGACGCGGCCGCCGTAACCGAGCCGGCGCTCGCCATCGAGTATCCACAGCTCCCAGCCTTCATCGACCGAAAGAACCGATATGTTCAGCAGCTGACCGTGATACCGGAAGGGGAACGACCGCATGCGCGATCTATCACCTGAGCATTGATGCGACGCGAGCGTAAAATCACCGTCACGATATTGACGATACAACTTTCCAGTTAGATGCATCGTCGCGCGCGCCGCGGTTACGCGGCCGCAAAGTTCAGCTCCGATTGGGCCGCGCTCGGCGGTCACGACTCATCACGCGGCCGCGATCACGCCAGCGCAATTTCGGGCGGAAAAAACAACGCGAGCTGTGCGGCAAGATCGGCCTGTTGATAAGGCTTGGCGATGATCGGCATGCCGGAGTTGCGCGCCTGCACCTGGTCGGGATAGCCCGACGTCAGCAGCACCTTCAGGCCCGGCCGCAGATCGCGCGCAAACTCCGCGAGCTTCACGCCGTCGATCGGCCCGCCCAGCACGACGTCGCAGAACAGCAGGTCGATCGGCGTGTCGCTGCGCAGCACCGACAGCGCGGTCTCGGCATTGGCCGCGACGATCGCCTCGTGGCCGAGATCCTCGAGCAGCGACTGCGCGAGCGCGCGCACTTCCTTGTGGTCCTCGACCACCAGGATGCACTTGCCCGGCACCGCGTCGTGGCCGGCCGGCGCGACCGGCGGTGCCACCGCCTCGGCCGCGGCGCGCGGCAGCAGCAGCGTGACGGTCGCGCCCTCGCCCACCCGGCTCTCGAGCGTCGCGGTGCCGCCCGACTGCTTGGCGAAGCCGTAGACCTGGCTGAGGCCGAGGCCGCTACCCTTGCCCGCGCCCTTGGTCGTGAAGAACGGCTCGAAGGCGTGCGTCAGCGTCTCCGGCGTCATGCCGATGCCGGTGTCGGTGACGGCGATGCGGACATAGTCGCCCGGCGTGATGTCGAGCCGCCGCGCCGCCGCCGCATCGACCACGCGGTTGTCGGCGGCGATGGTGAGCCGGCCGCCGCGCGGCATGGCGTCGTTGGCGTTGAACACCAGGTTCAGGACCGCCGATTCGAGCTGCGAGCGGTCGGCGTAGCAGGGCCACAGGTCGCCCGCGAGCCGGGTCGCGAGCTTCACGTCGCTGCCCGCCGCCGGGCCGATCAGCAGGCGGATATCGGCGAGCGCGCGGTCGAGCGACAGGCTCTGCGGCGACAGCGTCTGGCGACGGCCGAAAGCGAGCAGCTGCGCCACCAGTTGGGCGCCGCGCTGCGCACCCTGGAGCGCGATCTCCGCCAGCGTCTGCAGGCGCTGATCGTCGACTGCCTGCTTGCGGATCAGGTCGAGGCTGCCGATCACCGCGGTCAGCAGGTTGTTGAAGTCGTGGGCGATGCCGCCGGTGAGCTGGCCGACCGCCTCCATCTTCTGCGATTCGAGCAGGCGCGCCTGCGCGTCGTCGCGCTCGGCGACTGCGGCGGCGATGCGCTGCTCGAGCGTGATGTTGAGCGCCGCCGCCTCGCGCTCGGCCTTCTCGCTGGTCTCGACGTAGCGGCGCAGCGCCGTGGCGAGCGCGTCGGTCTCGCTGAGGCCGGTGACCTCGGGCGGCGCCTCGCCCTGCGTGTTGCCGGCATAGGCGACCAGCGCCTCCATCGGCGTGGTGATCTGGTGGGCGACGTAGCGCGCCAGCCCGAGCCCGATGGCCAGCGCCACAAAGGCGCCGGCGATGATCAGCGCGAGCGACTGCCAGAGCGGGCCGAGATAGTCCTCGTGCGGCGTGCCGATCGCCACCGTCCAGCCGAACGGCTCGACGCGGCTCAGCGCCGTCAGCACCGGCACGTTGTCGAAGGTGGTGGTCTCGAAGGTCGTGGTCGCGCGCGCCCTCTTGAGATGCGTCATCAGCGATGGCGCCGCCTTCTGGCCGGCGTATTTGTTGGAGTCGGGCCAGTGGGCGATCATCGTGCCCTCGCGGTCGAACAGGGCGATCACCACGCCCTTGCGCGTCTCCTGGCGGCGGATGATGTCGGCGAAGGTGTCGGGCCTGGGATCGAGCGTCAGCGTGTAGAACACGTGGCCCTGCTCGTCCTTCACCGGCACCTCGATGGCGACCGACGGCCGGCGCAGGATGTTGCCGAAGTAGACGTCGGACACGCGCGGCTCGCCGGTCGCGAACACCGCCTTGGTGTTGTCGAGCGTCTGGCGCTTGGGCAGCGCGGTCCCGCGCGGCAGGGCAGTGTTCATGAGCTGCTGGCCGTTCTCGTCGACCACCATGATGTTGGCGCCTTCGAGATGGTCGCTGACCGCGGCCTCTGCGAGATAACGGAACTCCTCGAACGCGCCACGGCGCAGGCGGCCGGTCTTGGCCAGCACCTGCAATGCGCGGACATCGGCCTCGAGCTCGCGGCCGACCTGCAGCGCCACGCTCTGCGCCAGCTCGAGCGTGCGCTCGTTCGCGACTTCCTTGTCGCCGACGTACTGGGTGTATTGAACGACGAGCCCTAGCAGCAGCAGCGGGCTCATGGTCACGATGACCAGAAGAACCAGGCGCGCCCGCAACGAGGAGGTTCCGCTCCAGGAACGCAGGCCGTCAGATAGTTGGAATGGCAGCTTCACGATTTCAGACGCAATCATAGCGTCAAATCGCGCTCTTTGCAGCGCCGACGCGCACACCTCCGACAGGCTGTCAGACAACTTTCGGCGTCTCTGAACGAACCTGTGACTTAGTTGTGGTTACTTCGGCAGGGTACGGGCGGCGGGCTTGGTGTGATAGGCGGGTTCGGAATGGCCCGCTGAATAGCCCTCGTTCACGGTGTTGCCCCAGGCCAGCGAGTAGAACTGCCATATCGCGACGCTGATCAGCACAACCAGAGTGAGAAGTACGATTTCGAATAACCAGTTCTTCAACGTGGCCTGCCGGAAGTAAGGGGCGCTCGCGGCGCGAGAACGCTGTGTTTCTGTACTTCCGAAGATGGTTCGAGTCGCTCGAAGGATTGTTTCAGTTGTCCCGAACAGAGCGCCAATGCAACGTGGAGTCGTAATTGCAGCGCAATGAAGAGCCTGCGGTGCTGGCCGATCGTCTGGGGATTCGGGCCGGCCGGCCAGGTTAATTCAGCAAGCTCGCGACGTTGCTCAGCACGCCATTCACCTTGGTGCCGATGGTGCCCATGGCGACGATGGCGGCGACCGAAATCAGTCCGGCAATCAGCGTATACTCGATGGCGGTGGCGCCTCGCTCGTCTTTAAAGGCGCGACGAAAAATCGACAGCATGGAGCCTCCCGGATCGACGTGGCTTACGCATACGGAGAACTGAGGGAACTAATTTCTCTAACGCTGAACGGGCGGGTTCGTCTCGTCCGGAGGTGTATCAGTTGTGTTCACACGATGCGCAACGGGCACCTCTGCTCGCCAAGCGCATGGCTCATCTCCCCGACATCACAGCAACCGGTCCGCGACAGGCCGCGTTGTACGGCCAAATCACGTACAGCCCATGCCCAACAAAGACCAACTCCTCCAGAAAGCCCGCAGCAGCCGAGATTTCGCGCGACGTGCGCGCGACATGTCGCGGTTCCTGTCGCAGCGTTCCGACGTCGATTGCGTCAGCGCCTACGCCAACGAGCTCGACGAGCTCGCCGAGGAAATGGAGCGGCTTGCCGAGGGCAACGGCCGCGCCTGACAACGCGTGTCCGACAGCTCCGGTCTGACGCGCGAATATTACCGTCGTGCAGTCATGGTCACCCATGGACCAGTCATCGCTTGATCACGGCCTGACCAAGCCGCTGCCGCCGCCTTTGCGCCTACACTGGCTCGACTGAAGGAGGAGTAGGTGGAAGCGCAATCGGCCCACGTCTTCATCGTCGAAGACGATCAGCTGCTCGCCACCGCGCTCTCGGCCCTGGTCGAGACGCTTGGCTATCGCGTCGCCGGCACGGCAAAGACAGGCGAGGACGCCGTGCGCGGCGTGCTACAGTCCAAGCCGCAGGTGGTGATCATGGACATGCGCCTCGCTGGCTGGATGACCGGCCTCGACGCCGCCAAGTCGATCCGCCGCGACCTCGAGGTGCCGATCCTCTTCTACACAGCGCTCGGCGGCGACAGCGAGCTCAAGCACGAGGTGGCCTGCATAGGGAATGCGCAGCTGCTTCAGAAGCCGGCGCAAGAACAAGCGTTGGTCGCGGCGCTGACGGGGGTGCTGAAATGGGCACGGCGCTAGAAGCGCCGCGACCAGCGTGGCGGGCCTACCTCTACGGGCCCGCCTGCTCGGCTAGGCGCCTCGCTTTGGCCACGGCTCCTCCAGCGTATAAACGCCCAGCGTCGCCCGCACCTCGCCGAGCAACCTGCATAATCTCCGCGCCTCCCCTACCGCCTTCTCCTCATCCGCCGCATCCCGCGAGTGCAGCGCCGCGGCCACCGCCACCATCAGCTCCTCGCATTGGGCCAGGACGCGGACCTGCGCCCGGACCTGGCCGGGCCGGCGGAACGCGTCGCAGGGCTGGGACAGGATCGGCAGGCTGCTCCTGAGGCAGGTGAACAAGGCCCGCGGGTGGGCGCCGGTGAAACCGAGGGCGAGCGCCTCGGCCCGTGTCTGTACGAATCGTAGCGCCGCCCCGTAGTCCACCAGGCTCGCCATGCGGCGACAACGGCGAAGGCTCCCGCCAGTTGCGCGCAGAACGCAACTCAAACGGCCCGACGACGTTCCCCCCGATGGAGGTTGCGTATGGTACGCAAGGTCGGACGGGCACAGTTGATCGGCATCGCCGCCGTTTTGGCGATGTTCTTCGTCGCCGAATTTGCCCTGCACGGATTCGAAGGATCGCCGCGGGAACAGGCCCAAGCCCAGTTCCGGTAATCGCTCCGATAGCCGATTTGTTAATCCACAGTTGATCTAAACATGATCCATGGTAAACTACGACTTCACCGTCGAGGCCAGCCCATGGACCGCCTTCTCGCCCACCGCCAACCCGCCCCCAGCCAGCGCCTGACCGGCCGGATGCTCGGCCCGATATCCGCATTGGGCGCCCGCCGACGGCTGGTCGAGGCCTGCCGCGACGAGCTCGCCTGGGCGCGCGAGGACTGGCTCAGGATCGCGGGCGAGCTCGGCCTCCCCGCCGATCCGTGCGACCGGCTCGATGATGGCTTCGTCTGGGAAGCCGCCCGCCTGCCCCATGAGCAGGCCGCGGCGCGGCTGTTGAACGTCTGGGGCCATCTCCATCCGATCGAGCACCGGCTGCGCGAAGCGATCGCCCGGGTGCGGGCCCAGCGCGCCGCCGGCTGGGACGCCACGGCGACGCTGGAGGACGTCGCCTGGTATTGCCGCGAGCGGCGCAAGCTCGTGCCGGTCTTCCAGGACGCAGCGGCCGAGTACCGGCGTCAGAGGGCGAAGGTCGGGTGGATCGTCTCGGCCAGCGGGTGGCTGCGCCAGAACGCGCGCACGGTCTCGAACCTCTGGCGCAGGGCATCGTAGCCCGCTGCGTCGGGCCCATCGAACCGGGTGAGCAGTAACGGCTCCATCAGCGCGCGGCTGTCGGCCTGCCGATCGGCGCCAAGGAAG